>NZ_JAIWJZ010000211.1:0-287 GCF_020216105.1 Enterobacter sp. K16B | reverse complement strand
AATGCGGGCGAGTATAAGCAAAAAACTCGCGACCAGATTCGTTCAAGTGGTTACGTTATTGATACGCTTGAGGCCGCGATGTGGTCCGTATGGAACACGGATAATTTCCGAGATGCCATTCTACTGGCCGCTAATCTTGCTGATGATGCTGACAGCGTTGCCGCGACGGCGGGACAAATCGCGGGAGCATTATATGGTTATTCCGGTATTCCGCAGGAGTGGAAAAACAAACTCGTACAGCACGAACGTATCGCCAAAATGGCAGGTGAACTGTTCGATAGAGCTCC
>NZ_JAIWJZ010000210.1:0-239 GCF_020216105.1 Enterobacter sp. K16B | reverse complement strand
TTTTTTGTCCCTCGGGATTCGCGGTCCGTTGGGTAGTCTTGCAAGCTCTCACCAGAGGTTGCGGATCTTACTGTTTCTTAATCAATAATCAAACGCTGCTTCATTAAATATAATCTTAAAAGTTTGCTCAGACGATTCCGGTCAGTATGAAAGCCGACTACCATGCAGCGTCCCTTTCCGCCATCTCGCACATGGGCACCGGTCACGGGAGAGGTATTTCCACAACCGTGAGTCAGGCT
>NZ_JAIWJZ010000209.1:0-731 GCF_020216105.1 Enterobacter sp. K16B | reverse complement strand
AGTTCACCCGCGACCGCCTGCACCGCGAGGTGCGCCGCACCCAGGGCGTGCGCGAGCAGCTCCGCCAGTATGACAGCCTCGGCAGACGCACCCTGCAGCGCAGCGAATTAAGCACGGACGTGACCCTGCCGGAGCAGGCGCTACTGGAACGCCTGTATCGCTACACCGCGCGCGGCGAGCTTTCCGGCGTCAGCGACACCCTGCGCGGTGAGGTGGACTACGGCTACGACGCCGAAGGGCGTCTGCTGAAGCACTACGAGGCCCGACAGGGGCACAGCCGCGCGCAGTTCAGCTACGACGCCGCGGATAACCTCGCCGCCAATGACGATCCGGTACCGGTCACGGATAACCGCCTGCAGCACTGGCAGGCGCTGTTTATGAAATACGACCACTGGGGCAACCTGGTCAGCCGCCGCAACGGGCTGTATGAACAGCATTATGCCTATGATGCCGAGAACCGTCTGGTGTCCGCCCGGGGAACCGGGCCGGAAGGGCGCTTTGAGGCGCGCTATCACTACGACGCGCTGGGCCGCCGCACGCGCAAAATCGTCACTACAACGCACGGCACCACAGAAACGCGCTTCCTGTGGCAGGGATACCGCCTGCTGCAGGAGCAGCAGGAGAGCGGGCTGTGCAGCACGTATGTATACGACCCGAATGAAGCCTGGAGCCCACTGGCGCGGGTGGATCACCTTCGTGACCAGCGCAGCGGTGAGATTTACTGGTTCAAC
>NZ_JAIWJZ010000028.1:0-28440 GCF_020216105.1 Enterobacter sp. K16B | reverse complement strand
TCAATCAAGAAGAACCCCGTACCGTAAGGTGCGGGGTTTTTTGCTTTTGTTTTTCTCCCTCTCCCTGAAACTTTCTCACCTTCGCCTTGCAGACTCGACATTCCGATCATTTCTGGGTATCGTTAGCTGTCTGGATGTCTAAACGTTTATACGTATACTGTGAGGAAGTAAGGTTATGCCGATTCGGGTGCAGGACGAGCTACCAGCCGTCAATTTCTTACGTGAAGAAAACGTCTTCGTTATGACGGCTTCACGTGCGACAGTTCAGGAAATTCGCCCGCTGAAGGTGCTTATTCTCAATCTGATGCCGAAGAAGATTGAAACTGAAAACCAGTTCCTGCGTTTGCTCTCGAACTCCCCGCTGCAGGTGGATATTCAGCTCCTGCGAATCGATGCCCGAGAGTCGCGTAATACGCCTTCTGAGCATCTGAACACCTTCTACTGCAACTTCGATGACATTCAGGGCGAAAACTTCGACGGACTGATTGTGACCGGAGCCCCGCTGGGTCTGGTTGAATTCAACGATGTTGCCTACTGGCCGCAGATCAAACAGGTGCTGGAGTGGGCAAAAGATCACGTCACGTCGACATTGTTTGTCTGTTGGGCGGTACAAGCCGCTCTGAATATTCTTTATGGTATCCCCAAGCAAACCCGCACTGAAAAGCTCTCCGGCGTGTACGAACACCACATTCTCCATCCCCATGCTCTGCTGACGCGCGGGTTTGATGATTCTTTCCTGGCACCGCATTCACGTTATGCCGATTTCCCGGCGCAGCTGATACGTGATTACACCGATCTGGAGATCCTGGCTGAAACAGAGGATGGCGATGCTTACCTGTTTGCCAGCAAAGATAAACGCATTGCCTTTGTGACCGGACATCCGGAGTACGATCCGCATACCCTCGCGTCAGAGTATTTCCGTGATGTCGAAGCGGGCCTTAACCCGGATGTGCCGTACAACTATTTCCCGAAAAACGATCCACAAAACACACCGAGAGCCACCTGGCGCAGCCACGGGAATTTGCTTTTTACCAACTGGCTCAACTATTACGTCTACCAGATCACGCCATACGATCTGCGTCACATGAATCCGACGCTGGAGTAATCGTCTGCACTAAACGATCCTAAAGCGTTTCAGCTATTCACATCAGGCACCTTCGGGTGCCTTTTTTATTTCCGAAATTCTACTCATCAAGTGAGGTAACTTTAATCTCATTAAAATCAATTGGTTGCATGTTATTTTAAATTAAAATGGAAATTGTTTTTGATTTTAGAAAAAATGGAGATAGTCTTAATTCTGCTGAGCGAAAACTACCCAACGATCTTTCGTTCGCATCGGGGGCGTGATTTTGGATCTTTGATGAGGAGCAGAGTAATGACTCAACAGGCAACGACGGTCGATGAACTGGCCTTTACCCAGCCGTATGGCGAGCAGGAACAGCAAGTATTGACGGCAGAAGCGGTAGAATTTCTGACTGAACTGGTAACCCGCTTTACGCCACAGCGTAATAAGCTGCTGGCGGCACGCATTCATCAGCAGCAGGAAATTGATAACGGCAAGTTGCCTGGTTTTATTTCGGAAACCGCTTCCATTCGCCGTAGTGAATGGAAAATCCGCGGCATTCCTGACGACTTACAGGATCGTCGCGTTGAGATCACCGGCCCGGTAGAGCGTAAAATGGTGATCAACGCCATGAACGCGAACGTTAAAGTCTTTATGGCCGATTTTGAAGACTCGCTGGCACCGGACTGGCGTAAGGTCATCGAGGGTCAGATCAACCTGCGCGATGCCGTGAACGGCACCATCAGCTATACCAACGAAGCCGGTAAAATTTATCAACTCAAACCGAACCCGGCGGTGCTGATCTGTCGCGTACGCGGTCTGCATCTGCCGGAAAAACATGTTACCTGGCGCGGGGAAGCCATTCCGGGAAGCCTGTTTGATTTTGCACTCTATTTCTTCCACAACTATAAAGCCCTGCTGGCAAAAGGTAGCGGCCCGTATTTCTATCTGCCTAAAACGCAGGCCTGGCAGGAAGCGGCCTGGTGGAGCGAGGTGTTCAGCTATGCGGAAGATCGTTTCAACCTGCCGCGTGGCACCATCAAGGCCACACTGCTGATTGAAACATTGCCCGCAGTGTTCCAGATGAACGAAATTCTCCATGCCCTGCGCGACCACATTGTCGGCCTGAACTGTGGGCGCTGGGACTATATTTTCAGCTATATCAAAACCCTGAAAAACTATCCCGACCGCGTGCTGCCGGATCGCCAGGTCGTTACTATGGATAAACCTTTCCTCAGCGCCTACTCGCGTCTGCTGATCAAAACCTGCCACAAGCGCGGCGCTTTTGCGATGGGCGGTATGGCGGCCTTTATCCCGAGCAAAGATGCTGAGCGTAACAACCAGGTGCTCAACAAGGTGAAAGCCGATAAAGAGCTTGAAGCTCGTAACGGCCATGACGGGACGTGGATCGCGCACCCGGGGCTGGCGGATACGGCCATGGAAGTCTTCAACCGCGTACTCGGTGACAACAAAAACCAGCTGTTCGTCACGCGCGAAGAGGATGCCCCAACGGCGGAAGAACAGCTGCTGGCTCCGTGCGCAGGTGAACGTACCGAAGAGGGCATGCGCGCCAATATTCGCGTGGCCGTGCAGTACATCGAAGCGTGGATCTCCGGCAACGGCTGTGTACCGATCTACGGCCTGATGGAAGATGCCGCGACGGCAGAGATCTCACGCACCTCAATCTGGCAGTGGATCCACCATCAAAAAACGCTCAGCAACGGCAAGCCGGTGACCAAATCCCTGTTCCGCCAGATGCTGGCTGAAGAGATGCGGGTGATCCAGGACGAGCTGGGCGAACACCGCTTCAGCAGCGGACGTTTTGACGACGCCGCGCGCCTGATGGAGCAAATCACCACATCAGATGACTTAATCGACTTCCTGACCCTGCCGGGCTACCGCTTCCTGGCGTAACTCACCACATAACAATATGGAGCATCTGCACATGAAAACCCGTACCCAACAAATCGAAGAATTAAAGAAAGAGTGGACACAGCCTCGCTGGGAAGGCATCCGCCGTCCTTATAGCGCGGAAGAGGTGGTGAAATTACGCGGCTCGGTCAATCCGGAATGCACGCTGGCCCAGAACGGTGCGGCGAAAATGTGGAAGCTGCTGCACGGCGGTTCCAAAAAGGGCTATATCAACAGCCTCGGTGCGCTGACCGGCGGTCAGGCACTGCAGCAGGCGAAGGCAGGCATTGAAGCAATTTATCTCTCCGGCTGGCAGGTCGCGGCAGATGCCAACCTGGCGTCCAGCATGTATCCGGATCAGTCGCTCTATCCCGCTAACTCGGTGCCGTCGGTCGTGGATCGGATCAACAACACCTTCCGCCGTGCAGATCAGATCCAGTGGGCCGCAGGTATCGAGCCAAACGATCCGCGCTTTATTGACTACTTCCTGCCGATCGTCGCGGACGCAGAAGCCGGTTTTGGTGGCGTGCTGAACGCATTTGAGCTAATGAAATCGATGATTGAGGCCGGTGCAGCGGCCGTTCACTTCGAAGATCAGCTGGCCTCCGTGAAGAAGTGCGGGCACATGGGCGGGAAAGTTCTCGTCCCGACCCAGGAAGCGATTCAGAAGCTGGTAGCGGCGCGTCTGGCCGCTGACGTGCTCGGCGTGCCGACGCTGGTCATTGCCCGTACCGATGCGGACGCGGCTGACCTGATCACCTCGGACTGCGACCCGTACGACAGCGAGTTTATTACCGGCGAGCGCACCAGCGAAGGGTTCTATCGTACCCATGCGGGCATTGAGCAGGCGATCAGCCGTGGCCTGGCGTACGCCCCGTACGCGGACCTGGTCTGGTGTGAAACCTCCACGCCGGATCTGGCGCTGGCAAAACGCTTTGCCGATGCCATCCACGCGAAATACCCGGGCAAACTGCTGGCCTATAACTGCTCGCCGTCCTTCAACTGGCAGAAGAATCTGGACGATAAAACCATCGCCAGCTTCCAGCAGCAGCTGTCTGATATGGGCTACAAGTACCAGTTCATCACCCTGGCGGGTATCCACAGCATGTGGTTCAACATGTTCGACCTGGCCCATGCCTACGCGCAGGGCGAGGGGATGAAGCACTATGTTGAGAAGGTACAGCAGCCAGAATTTGCCGCCGGTAAAGAGGGCTATACCTTCGTTTCACATCAGCAGGAGGTGGGAACCGGCTACTTCGATAACGTGACGACCATCATTCAGGGTGGCGCCTCCTCCGTCACCGCTTTAACGGGATCAACGGAAGAAGCACAGTTCTAATCTTTTCCCCCCTCACCCTAACCCTCTCCCCGAAGGGGTGAGGGGACGGTCTGGTGCAGATCTGTTTCTCCCTCGCCCCATTGGGGAGAGGGCCCGGGTGAGGGGTAAGGGGAATATATGTCGCGTGGTCTGGAATTACTGATTGCCCAAACTATTCTGCAGGGCTTTGATGCCCAGTATGGACGTTTTCTGGAAGTGACCTCCGGCGCCCAGCAGCGCTTCGAACACGCTGACTGGCATGCGGTGCAGCAGGCGATGAAGCAGCGTATTCATCTTTACGACCACCACGTGGGTCTGGTGGTGGAGCAGTTGCGCTGTATTACCGACGGTAAAAGCCCGGATGCGGAATTTTTGCTGCGCGTGAAGGAGCATTACACCCATTTGTTACCGGACTACCCGCGCTTCGAGATTGCGGAGAGCTTTTTTAACTCCGTCTATTGCCGGTTATTTGACCACCGCTCATTATCTCCTGAGCGGTTATTTATCTTCAGTTCCCAGCCCGAGCGACGCTTTCGTACCATTCCGCGTCCGCTGGCCAAAGATTTCTTCCCTGATAGCGGATGGGAAAAGCTCCTGCATCGTGTGCTAACTGATTTGCCGCTGCGCTTACCCTGGGAGAATAAAGCCCGGGATATTGGTTATATCCACGCCCATCTTATTGAAACCTTCGGCACGGAGGTGCTCAGCCACAGCCATTTGCAGGTCGCTAATGAGCTTTTCTACCGCAATAAAGCCGCATGGCTGGTCGGTAAACTGATTACACCCTCGGCCATTCTGCCGTTTCTGCTGCCCATCCATCGCACCGATGACGGCGAACTGTTTGTCGATACCTGCCTGACCACCAGCGCGGAGGCCAGCATTGTGTTTGGCTTCGCCCGCTCCTACTTTATGGTCTATGCCCCGTTACCGGCCGCGCTCGTGGAGTGGTTGCGTGAGATCCTGCCGGGCAAAACCACGGCCGAGCTGTATATGGCGATTGGCTGTCAGAAGCACGCTAAAACGGAAAGCTACCGGGAGTACCTGCGCTATGTCACCACCGCCGATGAGCAGTTTATTGAAGCGCCCGGCATTCGCGGCATGGTGATGCTGGTATTTACCCTTCCGGGCTTCGACCGCGTATTCAAGGTGATCAAAGATAAATTCGCGCCGCAGAAAGAGATGACCGCGGCACACGTTCGTGCCTGCTACCAGCTGGTGAAGGAGCACGATCGCGTCGGGCGCATGGCGGATACTCAGGAGTTCGAAAACTTTGTGCTGGATAAGCAGCAGATCGATCCGGCGCTCATGACCCTTTTACTGCAGGAAGCCTGCGGCAAAATCACCGATCTTGGCGACAAAATCGTGATAAGCCATCTCTATATTGAACGCCGCATGGTGCCGCTGAATATCTGGCTGGAGCAGTCCGAAGGCCAGGCGCTGCGTGATGCCATTGAAGAGTACGGCAACGCGATTCGCCAGCTTGCCGCGGCCAATATTTTCCCCGGCGATATGCTGTTTAAGAACTTCGGCGTCACGCGTCACGGACGCGTGGTGTTCTACGATTACGACGAAATTTGCTACATGACAGAAGTGAATTTCCGCGATATCCCACCGCCCCGTTATCCGGAAGATGAGCTTTCCGGCGAGCCGTGGTACAGCGTCTCACCGGGCGATGTCTTTCCTGAAGAGTTTCGCCACTGGCTGTGCGCTGACCCGCGCATTGGGCCGTTATTTGAAGAGATGCACGAGGATCTGTTCCGCGCCAGCTACTGGCGGGGGCTGCAAACGCGGATTAAAAACGGACATGTGGAAGATGTCTACGCTTACCGCCGTAAGCAGCGGTTTTGCATCCGGTTTTCAGAGGGCATCATGTAGGCCGGGTAAGGCGAAGCCGCCACCCGGCAATGCATGCCTAACGGATCCCACCATACGCCAGGGTCACCTCTTTTGCCGCCTTAATCACCAGCGCACCCAGCTCGGTGACCCGATCATCGGTCATGCGGGAAATCGGCCCGGAGATGGAGATGGCGGCAAACGGTTCGCGGTGCTCGTCAAAAATACAGGCCGCAATACAGCGCAGGCCCAGGGCGTGCTCCTCGTCGTCGAACGAATAGCCGCGCTTGCGGGTCAGGGCCAAATCTTCTTTCAGATGCACCGGCGACACCAGCGTAGCGTGCGTATAGGCATGCAGTCCCTTGCGGTGCAGCAGCCCTGTCACCTGTTCCTCGCTCAGCTGTGACAGAAACGCTTTCCCCGCGCCCGACGCGTGCATCGGCAGCTTGCCGCCAATCGGGGCTGACATGCGCATCAGCTGCGTGCACTGTACCTGGTCAATAATGATCGCCTGATGGTCGCTCTGGTCGAGCACCGCCAGGTTTACCGTCTCGCCGGAATCTTCCATCAGCTTGCGCAGAATCGGGTGCACAATCGCCAGCAGGTTGCGACTCTGCAGGAAGCTGCTGCCGACGATAAACGCATGGGCGCCTACCGCCCAGTGCCCCAGCTCGCCGACCTGACGGACAAAGCCCAGCTGTTGCATGGTGGTCAGCAGCCGGTGGGTTGTGGAGTTCGGCAGGCCCGCCTGCTGCGCCAGCTCCGTCAGGGCCACGCTGCTGTGCGACTCGGCTATCCACTCCAGCAGCTTCAGACCGCGCGTGAGCGATTGAACCTGTCCGCCCTGTTGTGCGGCGGCGGTGGTGGCAGCAGGTTTTCTGCCGCGTTTAGCGGGAACGGTCGCGACCATGACGATCTCCTTTTTCTGTATCGTGGAAATCATTTTCGTTTTATTTGGTGAATTTGCAACCGTTATCCTGACTGATCGGAGGAGTGATGGTGAACATGTCTCATGTTACCCCTGAGTGACTTTTCCACCCTGCGAGATTGTGCCAGTATGGGACGCAGCCTTTTGGCCTTGTTGAGCGTTGTCGGGAGCAAGTGTGAGCAGCAAAGTAGAGCAACTGCGTGCGCAGTTAAATGAACGAATTCTGGTGCTGGACGGCGGTATGGGCACCATGATCCAGGGCTATCGCCTGAGCGAAGACGATTTCCGCGGCGAACGCTTCGCTGACTGGCCATGCGACCTGAAAGGAAACAACGACCTGCTGGTGCTCAGCAAGCCGTCCGTGATCAAGGATATCCACAACGCCTACTTCGAGGCGGGCGCGGATATTATTGAAACCAACACCTTTAACTCGACAACCATCGCCATGGCGGATTACCAGATGGAATCCCTGTCGGCGGAAATCAACTATGAAGCCGCGAAGCTGGCGCGCGCCTGTGCCGATGAGTGGACGGCCCGCACGCCGGAGAAACCGCGCTACGTTGCCGGGGTGCTGGGTCCCACTAACCGCACCGCGTCGATTTCACCGGACGTGAACGACCCTGCGTTTCGTAATATCACCTTTGACCAGCTGGTCGTGGCCTATCGTGAATCGACCAGAGCGCTGGTGGAAGGCGGTTCCGATCTGATCCTGATTGAAACGGTATTCGACACCCTCAACGCCAAAGCCGCGATTTACGCGGTGAAAGAGGAGTTCGAGGCGCTGGGCGTTGACCTGCCGATCATGATTTCCGGCACCATCACCGACGCCTCGGGCCGTACCCTGTCCGGCCAGACAACTGAAGCGTTTTACAACTCGCTACGGCATGCTGAGGCCCTCTCCTTCGGCCTGAACTGTGCGCTGGGGCCGGATGAGCTGCGCCAGTACGTGCAGGAGCTGTCGCGTATTGCGGAATGCTACGTTACCGCCCACCCGAACGCCGGTCTGCCGAACGCGTTTGGTGAGTACGATCTGGATGCCGACACCATGGCGGCACAAATTCGCGAATGGGCCGAGTCTGGCTTCCTGAACATTGTCGGCGGCTGCTGCGGCACCACGCCGGCGCACATCGCCGCGATGAGCAACGCCGTTGCCGGACTGCCGCCGCGCAAGCTGCCGGAGCTTCCCGTTGCCTGTCGTCTTTCCGGCCTTGAGCCGTTGACCATCGGCGAAGACAGCCTGTTTGTGAACGTGGGTGAACGTACTAACGTCACCGGCTCGGCGAAGTTCAAGCGCCTGATTAAAGAAGAGAAGTACAGCGAAGCGCTGGACGTCGCCCGCCAGCAGGTGGAGAGCGGCGCTCAGATTATCGATATCAACATGGATGAGGGGATGCTCGACGCCGAAGCGGCGATGGTGCGTTTCCTCAACCTGATTGCCGGTGAGCCGGATATCGCCCGCGTGCCGATCATGATTGACTCCTCCAAATGGGAGGTCATCGAAAAAGGGCTGAAGTGCATTCAGGGGAAAGGCATCGTCAACTCCATCTCGATGAAAGAGGGCGTGGATATCTTTATCCACCACGCGAAGATGGTGCGCCGCTACGGGGCCGCCGTGGTGGTGATGGCCTTTGACGAAGTGGGCCAGGCCGACACCCGCGAGCGCAAAATCGAGATTTGCCGCCGCGCGTACAAGATTTTAACCGAAGAGGTGGGCTTCCCGCCGGAAGACATCATCTTTGACCCGAATATCTTCGCCGTCGCGACCGGGATTGAAGAGCACAACAACTACGCCCAGGATTTTATCGGCGCGTGTGAAGACATCAAACGCGAGCTGCCGCATGCGCTGATCTCCGGCGGCGTGTCGAACGTCTCGTTCTCGTTCCGCGGTAACGACCCGGTGCGTGAAGCGATTCACGCCGTGTTCCTCTATTACGCCATCCGCAACGGGATGGACATGGGGATCGTCAATGCCGGACAGCTGGCAATTTATGACGACCTGCCTGCGGAGCTACGCGACGCGGTAGAAGACGTGATCCTTAACCGCCGCGACGACGCGACCGAGCGGTTGCTGGACTTGGCAGAAAAATACCGTGGCAGCAAGTCGGATGACGCAGCCAACGTTCAGCAGGCCGAGTGGCGCGCCTGGGACGTGAAAAAACGCCTGGAATATTCGCTGGTCAAAGGCATCACCGAGTTCATCGAACAGGATACCGAAGAGGCGCGTCAGCAGTCAGCCCGTCCGATTGAAGTGATCGAAGGGCCGCTGATGGACGGCATGAACGTGGTGGGCGATCTGTTCGGTGAGGGCAAGATGTTCCTGCCCCAGGTGGTGAAGTCTGCCCGCGTAATGAAGCAGGCCGTGGCATACCTGGAGCCGTTTATCGAAGCCAGCAAAGAGCAGGGTTCCAGCAACGGCAAAATGGTCATTGCCACCGTGAAGGGCGACGTGCATGACATCGGCAAGAACATCGTCGGCGTGGTGCTGCAGTGTAATAACTACGAAATTATCGACCTCGGCGTGATGGTCCCGGCGGATAAAATCCTCAGGACCGCGCGCGAAGTGAATGCCGACCTGATTGGCCTCTCCGGGCTGATCACGCCGTCGCTGGACGAGATGGTTAACGTGGCGAAAGAGATGGAGCGTCAGGGCTTCACCATTCCGCTGCTGATTGGCGGGGCGACCACCTCTAAAGCGCACACGGCAGTTAAAATCGAACAGAACTACAGCGGCCCGACGGTGTACGTGCAGAACGCCTCTCGCACCGTTGGCGTGGTCTCCGCGCTGCTCTCCGACACCCAGCGCGATGACTTTGTGGCGCGTACCCGTAAAGAGTACGAAACCGTCCGCATCCAGCATTCCCGCAAGAAACCGCGTACGCCACCGGTAACGCTGCAGGCGGCACGCGATAACGATCTGGCCTTTGACTGGTCGAGCTATACGCCGCCGGTGGCCCATCGCCTGGGCGTGCAGGAGGTGAGCGCCAGCATCGAAACGCTGCGCAACTACATCGACTGGACTCCGTTCTTTATGACCTGGTCGCTGGCGGGTAAATATCCGCGCATTCTCGAGGATGAGGTGGTCGGTGATGAGGCGAAACGCTTGTTTAAAGACGCCAACGATATGCTCGATAAGCTCAGCGCAGAGAAAACCCTTAACCCGCGGGGCGTGGTCGGGCTCTTCCCGGCGAACCGCGTGGGCGATGACATCGAAATTTATCGTGATGAAACCCGCACCCATGTGCTGGCGGTCAGCCGCCATCTGCGTCAGCAAACCGAAAAAGTGGGCTTTGCCAACTACTGCCTGGCCGATTTCGTGGCGCCGAAGCTTTCCGGTAAAGCGGATTATATCGGTGCCTTCGCCGTGACCGGTGGTCTGGAAGAAGATGCCCTGGCGGACGCTTTTGAAGCGCAGCACGATGATTACAATAAAATCATGGTGAAAGCGATTGCCGACCGCCTGGCGGAAGCCTTCGCCGAGTACCTGCATGAGCGCGTGCGTAAGGTGCACTGGGGCTACGCGGCCAATGAGAACCTCAGCAACGAGGAGCTGATCCGCGAGAACTACCAGGGCATTCGTCCGGCACCGGGTTATCCGGCCTGTCCCGAGCACACCGAAAAAGGCACCATCTGGACATTACTGGACGTAGAGGCGCATACCGGGATGAAGCTCACGGAGTCGTTCGCCATGTGGCCGGGGGCGTCCGTTTCCGGCTGGTACTTCAGCCATCCTGACAGCAAATATTTCGCCGTGGCGCAGCTGCAGCGGGATCAGATTGAAGATTATGCCCTGCGTAAAGGCATGAGCGTTGCTGAAGTGGAGCGCTGGTTAGCACCGAATTTAGGCTACGACGCGGACTGACGTCACTTTTCCTTACAACAAACAGGGCGCTCATTGGGCGCCCTGTCTCTTTCTTACGTTTAAACCCTTATACTGATCCAAAGGAAAACGAATAACGATAAGGAGGAAAACCTTCCGTGCTGACCTTGTTACATCTGCTCTCTGCAGTCGCACTGCTCGTCTGGGGCACCCATATCGTTCGTACCGGCGTGATGCGCGTCTTTGGTGCCCGTTTACGTACCGTTCTCAGCAACAGCGTTGAGAAGAAGCCGCTCGCCTTCTGCGCGGGCATTGGCGTGACGGCACTGGTGCAGAGCAGTAACGCCACAACCCTGCTTGTCACCTCCTTTGTGGCGCAGGATCTGGTGGCGCTGGCCCCGGCGCTGGTCATTGTGCTGGGGGCGGACGTGGGTACCGCGCTGATGGCGCGTATCCTGACGTTCGATCTCTCCTGGCTGTCGCCGCTGCTGATTTTCATTGGCGTCATCTTCTTCCTCGGACGCAAACAGACGCGGGCCGGGCAGCTTGGGCGCGTGGGGATTGGCCTTGGGTTGATCCTGCTGGCGCTGGAGCTGATTGTTCAGGCCGTCACCCCTATTACTGAGGCCAACGGTGTTCAGGTCATCTTCGCCTCCCTGACCGGTGACATCATGCTGGACGCGCTGATTGGCGCGGTGTTTGCCATCGTCAGCTACTCCAGCCTGGCCGCCGTGCTGCTGACGGCAACGCTCACCGCTGCCGGGGCGATCTCCTTCCCGGTTGCGCTGTGCCTGGTGATCGGGGCTAACCTCGGCTCTGGCCTGCTGGCGATGCTCAATAACAGCGCCGCCAACGCTGCCGCCCGCCGCGTGGCCCTGGGTAGCCTGCTGTTTAAGCTGGTGGGCAGCCTGATCATTCTGCCGTTTGTCCATCCACTGGCGAACCTGATGGACAACCTCCCGCTGCCGAAGGCGGAGCTGGTGATTTACTTCCACGTCTTCTACAACCTGGTACGTTGCCTGGCGATGGTCCCCTTTGCCGAGCCGATGGCCCGCTTCTGTGAGCGCCTGATCCAGGATGAACCGGAGCTGGATGCGCGCCTGAAACCGAAGCATCTGGATACCTCCGCGCTGGATACGCCGGCGCTGGCGCTGGCGAATGCCGCCCGCGAGACGCTTCGCATGGGTGACGCCATGGAAACCATGCTTGAAGGCCTGCAAAAAGTGATGCACGGCGAGCCGCGAGAAGAGAAAGAGCTGCGCAGGCTGGCGGATGATATCAACGTGCTTTATACCGCCATCAAGCTCTATCTGGCGCGCATTCCGCAGGATGAACTGGCGGAGGAGGAGTCTCGCCGCTGGGCAGAAATTATTGAGATGTCGCTTAACCTTGAGCAGGCTTCGGATATTGTGGAGCGGATGGGCAGTGAAATTGCTGACAAATCTCTGGCCGCCCGCCGTGCATTCTCCGTCGAAGGGCTGAAGGAGCTGGAAGCTCTGCACGAACAACTTCTTAGCAACCTGAAGCTGGCGATGCTGGTCTTCTTTTCCAGCGACGTGCCAAGCGCGCGCCGCCTGCGCCGCAACAAGCATCGCTTCCGTATCCTTAACCGCCGCTACTCGCACGCCCACGTTGAGCGTTTGCATCAGCAGAACGTGCAGAGTATTGAGACCAGCTCACTGCACCTGGGGCTGCTGGGGGATATGAAACGCCTTAACTCATTGTTCTGTGCGGTGGCGTACAGCGTGATGGAACAGCCGGATGAAGATGACGAGCGGGATGAGTATTAATCTCTGAAAGCGCCTCGCAAAACGGATTTGCGAGGCGTGACTCCCCCTAAAGAGCAATTTATTCTTCAACCCTTGCAATTTTAAGGGAATAGAAAATGCTCAATTATTACGCTACACTTCGCCAATTCATGCGCATTCCAATGGGGGTTCTCATGCGCGGTGCTAATAGCATTAAAAAATCAGTGAATGTTTCCCTGTCGCCCGACATCCTTGAAGAGGCGCGAAGGCTTAAACTTAATCTTTCTGCCGTGCTCACGGCGGCTTTGCAGGAACAGTTTCGTGAACATCGGCGTGCAGAGTGGCTGGCAGAAAATAAAGCTTCGATTGACGCCATTAATCAGTGGGTTGATGAAAACGGCTCCTTTAGTGACTTTCAGAGATCGTTCTAATGAAGCAGTATTTTGCTTATGAGAACGCAGGCAATGGAAGAAAAGCTTATCCATGGCTTATCAATATGCAGCATCCCGTTGCCAATGTGATGAAACATGTACTGGTCGCTCCCGCCGTTGAATTAAGCCAGCTAGGCGGTATTCGTCCACCTGAGAAAGTGTGTCCTGTCGTTGAGATCGCGGGAAAGCCCTGCGTGGTAATGATGCATATGATGGCAGGCATATCGCCAAAAGAGTTAGGCGAACGTGTTGCCGATCTTACGCTTAACCGGGCTTCACTGCGGGATGCACTCGATTTTTTGATCAACGGCTACTAACACTTTTTTGTCAGCCTCAAGGTAAGGTATATTTCGCCTTCACAGGAGAAACTATGCTGCCAACTCAATCAACCCGATTAAACAAATACATTAGCGAGAGCGGGATCTGCTCACGTCGCGAGGCGGACCGTTACATTGAACAGGGTAACGTGTTCCTCAACGGCAAACGCGCCACGATTGGTGACCAGGTGATGCCTGGCGACGTGGTAAAAGTGAATGGTCAGCTCATCGAACCGCGCGATGCTGAAGACCTGGTGTTTATCGCGTTGAATAAACCGGTTGGGATTGTCAGCACCACGGAAGATGGCGAGCGGGGTAACATTGTTGATTTCGTGAACCACAGCAGCCGTATCTTCCCGATCGGCCGTCTGGATAAAGACTCTCAGGGGCTGATTTTCCTCACCAACCACGGCGATCTGGTCAACAAAATCCTGCGTGCCGGTAACGATCACGAGAAAGAGTACATTGTGACGGTGAATAAGCCGGTCACGGACGAGTTTATTCGCGGCATGGGCGCCGGTGTGCCGATCCTTGGGACCGTCACGAAAAAGTGTAAGGTGAAGAAAGAGGCGCCGTTCGCGTTCCGCATTACTCTGGTGCAGGGCTTAAATCGCCAGATCCGCCGTATGTGTGAATACTTTGGCTATGAAGTGACGAAGCTTGAGCGTACCCGCATCATGAACGTCAGCCTGTCCGGTATCCCGCTGGGCGAGTGGCGCGATTTAACCGATGATGAACTGATCGAGCTGTTTAAGCTTATCGAGAACTCCTCGTCCGAAGCGAAGCCGAAGGCCAAAGCGAAACCGAAAACCCAGGCGATTAAGCGCCCGGTGGTCAAGGCGCCACAGGCGGAAGAGAAAGGACGCGGCAAACCGGGTAACGGCAAACGCTTTACCCAGCCGGGGCGTAAAAAGAAGGGGCGCTAAGCCCTTTTTTTACTGCCGGGAATTTCTTATTTCCCGGCAATAGAATGCACTACATATTTTTATTATTTATGTCGTATTTATATTTATTGTTTTTCGATATGAATTGATAGCGTTACTAGATCGATTTAATAAAAAACGATTAAAATTAGCTTGTCTTGTATTCCTGTCGCATGATATAGATATCGTGGTGTATGTATTTGCAACAGCGTCAAATCTAACTGGATAGTCTGGATTCTATTGAGAAATAATTATCCTCGCTATCGTCCCTACCTTATATAATAAGGATTTAATATGAAAGAAATTCCATTAGAAATTGTTTATCGCCTCTACAAGGCAAATAGTGGTGATACCATTGATAATAAGTATGTTCGCCTTAATGGGGGGTGGGCGACAGATGACGATCGTCGTGTTGAATCTAATGGGCTTGTAGCAAGAACGCCAATATATAAATTCGTCTTTAAGGACCTATCGGACGGTAAGTATTATGAGGCTGCTCAAGCTGCTGCAAAAGCTGATGATCCAACACGTCCCTACGATGTTTGGGTTCATGAACCTTTCACCACCCTTAATACTGTTGACCCGTTCCCTGTGTATCAATGTCGATATGAAACCAGGGAAGTCAGTATGCATATTGTGACGGATGCTATCCCTATGTAAGCATAATTCATAACCATTTTTATATTTTACCGAGGTGTATATATCAATACCTGGTAAAATATCGCCAGCAAGCTAATTGCCGCTGTACCCATCGCGCAAACAGCCTGGCAATGGTGAATAATATTCGCTTTTGTTGCCGAGTAATAAAAAGCCGGGTCTGCACCCGGCTTATTGCGATTTTTTTACCCGCTCACCAACGTCATTCAAACAAATTCTGATGAAGTTTCTGCACCACCTGCTCGGCCTGATCGGCAGGCACCAGGAAGCAGAGGTTATAGCTGGACGCGCCGTAGCAAATCATACGGATATTGAACGGGTCGAGCACGCCGAACACTTCTTTGCCTACGCCGCAGGCGCGGGACAGTTTGTTGCCGATGATGGCTACCAGCGCCAGGTCTTCTTCCACTTCCACGCGGCACAGCTCAGACAGCTCAATCAGCAGCGACTGTGTCAGCAGGGTGTCACCGGTGGAGGTAGAGCCGGTGGTGTCCAGCGTCAGCGCAATGCTCACTTCAGAAGTGGTGATCAGATCCACGGAGATATTATGGCGCGCCAGAATGCCAAACACTTCCGCCAGGAAACCGCGGGAGTGCAGCATATTATGGCTGTGGAGCGTCACCAGCGTCTGGCGACGGCGCAGGGCCAGCGCGCGGAACAGCGGTGGGTTTTCCGTTTTCTTGCAGACCAGCGTACCGCCCGCTTTCGGATCTTTACTGGAGCCGACGAACACCGGAATATCGCTGCGCACGGCCGGCAGCAGCGTGGCAGGGTGCAGCACTTTCGCGCCGAAGGTGGCCATTTCCGCCGCCTCTTCAAAAGCGATGACATCAATACGTTTGGCCGCAGAAACGACGCGCGGGTCGGTGGTGTAAATGCCCGGAACGTCAGTCCAGATATCGACGCGGGTGGCATGCAGGGCTTCGCCCAGCAGCGCGGCGGTATAGTCGCTGCCGCCACGGCCAAGCGTTGTTGTGCGCCCTTTTGCTTCACTGCCGATAAAGCCCTGGGTGATCACAATGCCATCGGCCAGGCGTGGGGCCAGTTGCTGAGTGGTCAGCTCGGCCAGCGCTTCTACGTCCGGCTCGGCGCGGCCAAAGCGATCGCTGGTACGCATCACTTTGCGCACGTCAAACCACTGCGCCGGAATATTACGTTCGCGCATGATTTCCACGAACAGCAGGGTGGACATCAGTTCACCGTGGCTGACCAGCTCGTCTGTCAGGGCAGTGGAGGTTGCCAGAGAGGCCGCTTCGGCCAGCGTGGTGATATTTTCCAGCAGACGTTCCACTTCCTCGCGGATGACGTTCGGGTTCTGCAGACGCTCAAGGATGTCGAACTGAATTTTGCGCAGTGCATCCAGCTTCACGAAACGTTCTGTCGCTTCCAGTCCTTCAGACAGAGAAACCAGCAGGTTCGTCACGCCGGCAGAGGCGGAAAGCACCACCAGGCGGGTATTCGGATCGGCCAGCACCACATCGGCGCTGCGGTTCATGGCATCGTAATCGGCCACACTGGTGCCGCCAAATTTGGCGACCACAAAACTCGTCATAACAACCTCGTGTCAGGGAATGAATAAGCGACCATGGCACAAGAATGAAACGAAAACAGGTGCAGGCGCAAAATACGGCCCTATAAATAAAATGTGGGGGAGGTCCTGTCAATGCTGGGATTATGCGGATTTTTTATGGGGGGGTACCCCTGAGAAACAGGACTTATAACAGGGCCAGATTTTATGCTCCGTTTTAGGGCTTTTTGACCGACATTTCGCCGCCGCAGAAGGGCAATTCAGCAGCTATACTTTTCGGGTCTTTTCACCTGTGTTTGATGCAGGCCAGGGCAATGGCATAAAAACCATCACAATTTTTATTTGCAGGCGCTACAATCGACCGCAGTCACAATTCTCAAATCAGAAGAGTATTGCTAATGAAAAACATCAACCCAACGCAGACCGCTGCCTGGCAGGCACTCCAGAAACATTTTGATGAAATGAAAGACGTCACCATCGCGGATCTGTTCGCGAAAGATGCCGATCGTTTCAGTAAGTTCTCCGCGACTTTCGATGACCTGATGCTGGTGGATTTCTCCAAAAACCGTATCACCGAAGAGACGCTGGCAAAACTGCAGGATCTGGCGAAAGAGACTGAACTGGCCGACGCCATCAAATCCATGTTCTCTGGTGAGAAGATCAACCGCACCGAAGACCGTGCCGTGCTGCATGTGGCCCTGCGTAACCGTAGCAATACCCCAATCATCGTCGACGGCAAAGACGTGATGCCGGAAGTGAACGCGGTGCTGGAAAAGATGAAAGCCTTCTCCGAAGCGATCATCTCCGGAAGCTGGAAAGGTTACACCGGCAAACCGATCACCGACGTGGTTAACATCGGTATCGGCGGTTCTGACCTCGGTCCGTTCATGGTGACCGAAGCGCTGCGCCCGTACAAAAACCACCTCAACATGCACTTTGTCTCGAACGTTGATGGTACCCACATCGCCGAAGTGCTGAAAAACGTGAACCCGGAAACCACCCTGTTCCTGGTCGCGTCTAAAACCTTCACCACCCAGGAAACCATGACCAACGCCCACAGCGCACGCGACTGGTTCCTGAAAACCGCGGGCGACAACAAGCACGTGGCGAAACACTTCGCGGCGCTGTCCACCAACGGTAAAGCGGTCAGCGAGTTCGGTATCGATACCGCGAATATGTTTGAGTTCTGGGACTGGGTCGGCGGCCGTTACTCTCTGTGGTCCGCGATCGGTCTGTCCATCATTCTGTCCGTGGGCTTCGACAATTTCGTTGAGCTGCTCTCCGGCGCGCACGCGATGGATAAACACTTCTCCACCACCGCACCTGAGAAAAACCTGCCGGTGCTGCTGGCGCTGATCGGTATCTGGTACAACAACTTCTTCGGTGCCGAAACCGAAGCGATCCTGCCGTATGACCAGTACATGCACCGCTTTGCTGCTTACTTCCAGCAGGGCAACATGGAATCCAACGGTAAATATGTTGACCGTAACGGCAACGCGGTGGATTACCAGACCGGGCCAATCATCTGGGGCGAGCCGGGTACTAACGGCCAGCATGCCTTCTACCAGCTGATTCACCAGGGCACCAAAATGGTACCGTGCGATTTCATCGCCCCGGCTATCACCCATAACCCGCTGTCCGACCATCATCCGAAGCTGCTGTCGAACTTCTTCGCCCAGACCGAAGCGCTGGCGTTTGGTAAATCCCGCGAGGTGGTAGAGCAGGAATACCGCGACCAGGGTAAAGATCCGGCCACGCTGGACCACGTTGTCCCGTTCAAAGTGTTCGAAGGCAACCGTCCAACCAACTCCATCCTGCTGCGCGAAATCACGCCGTTCAGCCTGGGTGCGCTGATTGCCCTGTATGAGCACAAAATCTTTACTCAGGGCGCGATCCTGAACATCTTCACCTTTGACCAGTGGGGCGTTGAGCTGGGCAAACAGCTGGCAAACCGTATCCTGCCAGAGTTGGGTGACGATAACGCGATCACCAGCCACGACAGCTCGACCAATGGCTTGATTAACCGTTATAAAGCATGGCGTGCGTAATTAAATTGTCATGAAAATGTGCCGGCGATATGCCGGCATTTTTTTATCAGATAATTCCTGATGTCTGTTATTTAGCTCAAATTCCTGTACTGAGTTTAATCTGAAAAAAGCCGTTAACCCGTTAATGACTGAGGTTTACTTTAGGAATATACGGATAACGCCATAGTCGCTTTTTAATTCTATCTCATTGATTTATATGTTTTATATATTTGGTTAATTGCCCTTATCTTTCAATTTTATCCATTAGTCTGAAAACCCCTTTCCTATTTCCCCGGACGGCAAACCCGCGGCGGGAGTTGTGTATACTCGAATCCGCCTGAAATTCTTTTTGGGCAAATCTCCATTCATTCAATGAAGGGAAATTCTTATGAAGAAAGTACTGTATGGCATTTTTGCCATATCTGCGCTTGCGGCGACATCTGTTTATGCAGCTCCGGTTCAGGTCGGGGAAGCGGCAGGTTCGGCTGCGACGTCTGCGTCTGCGGGAAGTTCTACCGCGGCCAGCGCCAGCACCGTAAGTTCAGCCGTGGGTGTCGCGCTGGCGGCAACCGGTGGCGGTGATGGCTCCAATACCGGAACCACGACCACCACGACAACCAGCACCCAGTAATAGCGGGTGTTTTAATCATAACCACACTTCGGTGTGGTTATTCTGGCTTTTCAGTAGCCTTCGGGACCTGTAGGCCGGGTACGAGTAGCGCCACCCGGCAATAATGCGGAGAAGAGTCGTGAAGCGACCTGGGATCATCCTGATTTGCCTGCTGTTGCAGGCGTGCTCGGCCACCACCAAAGGGCTGGGAAATTCACTGTGGGAGAGCATGTTCGGCACACCGGGCGTGCATCTGACCGATGACGAACTGCAAAACATGCCGTATGCCAGCCAGTACATGCAGCTTAACGATGGCCCGCAACTGTTTGTGGTGCTCGCTTTCGATGAAAACGGGCAGCAGAAATGGGTGACGCAGGATCAGGCCACCATCGTGACGCAGCACGGTCGTATCGTAAAAACCCTGTTGGGCGGCGATAACCTGCTTGAGGTGAATAACCTCGCGGCCGACCCGCTGATCAAACCGAACCAGATTACCGACGGCGCAAGCTGGACGCGTACGATGGGCTGGACCGAACATAAGCAGGTGCGTTACGCCACGGCACGTTCAACCTTCCGCTGGAACGGCACGGACAGCGTCAGCGTGGGCAGCGATGAAACCCGTGTCCGCGTGCTGGATGAAGAGGTCGTCACCGATCAGGCCACCTGGCATAACCGTTTCTGGATCGACGATGACGGGCAGATCCGCCAGTCCCTGCAGTATCTCGGCGCCGGATTCTTCCCGGTCAAAACCACGCTGATCAAGGCCGCGAAATCATGAAAACACTTATTCGCGTTGCGCTGATCGCAAGCTTTGCCACACCGCTCGCATGGTCTGCCGGGACGGTGAAGGTCTATACCCCGGAGAGCACGCAGCCTAAAACATTGACCAATGCCGGTCATCTTATCGATCTCGTCGGCCAGCCACGTCTGGCAAACAGCTGGTGGCCAGGCGCGGTCATCGCTGAACGCCAGAAGACTGCTGAAGCAGAACAACAGCACAAGGCGCTTCTCGCCAGGCTGACGGGGTTAGCGGAGCAGGAAGACGGTGATGACGCGGCGGCGATTAACAGCGTTCGCCAGCAGCTTCAGGCTCTGAAAATAACAGGACGGCTGCAGGTCAATCTCGATCCGGATGACGTGCGGGTGTCGGAGAACGGTAACCCGGCGCTGGAAGGCGATTACACGCTCTGGCTACCGGCACAGCCTGCCACCATTACCGTCTTCGGACTGATCAGCAGCCCGGGTCACAAGCCTTTTACGCCGGGTCGCGATGTGGCGAGCTATCTTGACGAGCAAAGCCTGCTGAGCGGAGCGGACAACAGCTACGCCTGGGTGGTTTACCCGGACGGGCACACACAAAAAGCCCCGGTTGCTTACTGGAACAAGCGCCATATCGAACCTGCGCCTGGCAGCGTGATTTTTGTCGGTTTTGCCGACCATTTCTGGACGAAGGCCTATGACGGGCTTAACGCCGATATCCTTCACTCCCTGATTCAGCGGATACCGGAATAATGAAAAGAACCTATCTCTACAGCATGCTGGCGCTTTGCGTGAGCGCCGCTTGCCACGCAGAAACGTATCCGGCACCCATTGGCCCGTCTCAGTCAGACTTCGGTGGCGTCGGTTTAATGCAGACTCCCACCGCGCGAATGGCGCGTGAAGGTGAGTTGAGCCTTAACTACCGCGATAACGACCAGTATCGCTACTACTCGGCGTCTGTGCAGCTGTTCCCGTGGCTTGAAACCACGCTGCGCTACACCGACGTGCGCACCAAAAAATACAGCAGCGTTGAGTCCTTCTCTGACGATCAGACCTACAAAGATAAAGCCTTCGACGTCAAACTGCGTCTGTGGGAAGAGAGCTACTGGATGCCGCAGGTCTCCGTTGGCGCGCGTGATATCGGCGGTACCGGTCTGTTTGATGCGGAATACGTCGTCGCCAGCAAAGCCTGGGGACCGTTCGACTTCTCGCTCGGCCTGGGATGGGGCTATCTGGGCACCAGCGGTAACGTGACCAACCCGTTCTGTTCCTACAGCGATAAATACTGTTACCGCGATAACAGCTATCAGAAAGCGGGATCCATCAATGGCGACCAGATGTTCCACGGCCCGGCATCGCTGTTTGGCGGTGTGGAATATCAGACCCCCTGGCAGCCGCTGCGCCTGAAGCTGGAGTACGAAGGTAATAACTACTCGCAGGATTTCGCCGGGAAGATTGAGCAGAAGAGCAAGTTTAACGTCGGCGCCATTTATCGCGTCACTGACTGGGCTGACGTTAACCTCAGCTACGAGCGTGGCAATACGGTGATGTTTGGCTTCACGCTGCGCACCAACTTTAACGACATGCGCCCGCACTACAATGACAACGCGCGGCCTGCATACCAGCCGGAGCCGCAGGATGCGATCCTGCAGCACTCCGTGGTGGCAAACCAGCTGACGTTGCTGAAATACAACGCAGGCCTCGCCGATCCGAAAATTCAGGTCAAAGGGGATACGCTGTACGTCACCGGTGAGCAGGTGAAATATCGCGACTCGCGGGAAGGGATCGAGCGCGCCAACCGGATCATCATGAACGATCTGCCGGACGGGATCCGTACGATCCGCGTGACGGAGAACCGTCTCAACCTGCCGCAAGTGACAACGGAAACGGACGTCGCCAGCCTCAAGCGCCATCTGGAAGGTGAACCGCTGGGGCATGAAACCGAACTGGTGCAAAAACGCGTTGAGCCGATCGTGCCGGACACTACCGAACAGGGCTGGTATATCGATAAATCGCGCTTTGATTTCCATATCGATCCGGTGCTGAACCAGTCCGTCGGCGGGCCGGAAAACTTCTACATGTATCAGCTCGGGGTCATGGCGACGGCGGATCTGTGGCTCACCGACCACCTGCTGACCACCGGCAGCCTGTTTGGCAACATCGCCAACAACTACGACAAGTTCAACTACACCAACCCGCCAAAAGACTCGACGCTGCCGCGCGTGCGTACCCGCGTGCGTGAATATGTGCAAAACGATGCCTACGTGAACAACCTGCAGGCCAACTACTTCCAGTACTTTGGCAACGGCTTCTACGGCCAGGTTTACGGGGGGTACCTGGAAACCATGTACGGCGGTGCGGGGGCGGAAGTGCTGTATCGTCCGGTGGACAGCAACTGGGCGTTTGGTATTGATGCCAACTACGTCAAGCAGCGTGACTGGCGCAGCGCGCAGGACATGATGAAGTTCACCGATTACAGCGTCAAAACGGGGCATCTGACCGCCTACTGGACGCCGTCGTTTGCGCCTGATGTGCTGGTAAAAGCCAGCGTCGGTCAGTACCTGGCGGGCGATAAGGGCGGCACGCTGGATATCTCTAAACACTTCGACAGCGGCGTGGTCGTGGGCGGTTACGCCACCATCACCAACGTCTCGCCGGACGAATACGGGGAAGGGGACTTCACCAAAGGGGTGTATGTGTCGATTCCGCTGGATCTCTTCTCGTCAGGCCCAACCCGCAGCCGCGCGGCCATTGGCTGGACGCCGCTGACGCGTGACGGCGGTCAGCAGCTGGGTCGTAAGTTCCAGCTGTACGACATGACCAGCGATAAGAACATTAACTTCCGCTGATGCCTGATTGCCGGGCGGCACTGCGTTTGCCCGGCCTACGGTTTCGTAGGCCCGGTAAGCGCCAGCGCCACCGGGCGACCTACAGGCGGCGCAGAAGCCTCGCCGGATTCCCGGCATAAATGCCTTTCTTGGTGATGGATTTGGTTACCACGCTGCCTGCGCCAATCACCGCGCCATCGCAGATGGCGACCGCCAGGATGGTGGCACCGCTGCCTATCGATACATCATTCCCTACGGTAATTCGCCCCCAGCTGTTCCGGTCAGCATTGGGTTTGCCTTCGCGAAACAGGTCGTTGGCAAACATCACACCATGGCCGATAAAACAGCGTTCGCCGACAGTGACGTACTCACAGATGAAGGTGTGCGACTGGATCTTGCTGTCGTCGCCAATTCGCGTATGGCCCTGAATTTCAACAAACGGGCCGACGAATACCCCGTTACCGAGCACGCAGTCATAAAGATTGGCCGGTTCGTACACGGTGACATTTTCGCCACAGGTGACGTTACGAACCCCGGTGGGTTTGCGCTCCATCGTTTACCTCCGTACATAAAACATAATTAAAAAATATAGATCCACGTCACATTTTTGCGTTATACAGGAACCTCGCCCTGGAGAATGAGGTGCTGTATGACATCCCTGACTCGCCCGCGCGTTGAGTTTATCTCAACTATCCTCCAGACCGTGCTGAACCTCGGTCTGCTGAGCCTTGGCCTGATACTGGTCGTCTTTTTGGGTAAAGAGACGGTGCATCTGGCGGATGTGCTGTTCGCCCCCGAGCAAACCAGCAAATATGCGCTGGTGGAAGGACTGGTGGTCTACTTTCTCTACTTTGAATTTATCGCCCTGATTGTGAAGTATTTTCAGTCAGGCTTTCACTTCCCGCTACGCTATTTTGTCTACATTGGGATCACCGCGATAGTGCGGCTGATCATCGTCGATCATAAATCTCCCCTCGATGTGCTGATCTACTCGGCGGCGATCCTGCTGCTGGTGATCACCCTCTGGCTGTGTAATTCAAAGCGGCTGAAGCGAGAATAAAAAAATGGCGCTCCGAAGAGCGCCTAACAACAGTCACAAGTTGGGTCAATACAATACGTCTAAAGTTGAGGGTTGCAGTGGCATAACAAAATGAAACTTAACCTTTCACACCGCCCGCCGTCAGGCCGTTGACCAGCCAGCGCTGCGCCAGCAGGAACACCACGGTAATCGGGATGGCAGAGAGTACGGCCGCTGCGGCAAAGTCACCCCACAGGTAGTTTTGCGGGTTGAGGTATTGCTGCATCCCTACGGCCAGGGTGTAGCTGTTGACATCGCGCAGCAACAGCGACGCGACAGGCACTTCGGTGATGGCGGCGATAAACGACAGGATAAACACCACCGCCAGGATTGGCACCGAGAGCGGCAGCAGCACCAGACGGAACGCCTGCCATGGGGTTGCCCCATCCAGCGCGGCTGCTTCTTCCAGCGAACCGTCGATGGTTTCGAAATAGCCTTTAATGGTCCACACATGCAGTGCGATACCGCCCAGATAAGCGAAGATTACGCCGCCGTGGGTGTTGAGACCGATAAACGGCACATACTGGCCCAGGCGGTCAAACAGGGCATACAGCGCCACCAGGGAGAGCACGGCCGGGAACATCTGGAAAATCAGCATCCCTTTCAGCAGCGTCGCTTTGCCCGGGAAACGCATACGGGCGAAGGCATAAGCGCAGGTGGTGGAAGGCGCCACGATACCAACCGCGGTAATACCTGCGATTTTCACCGAGTTCCACAGCCACAGCAGGACCGGGAACGGCGGCGGCGTGACGCGGCCATCCGCGTGTTCCACACTGAAGCCCAACGCGAGCTTCCAGTGCTCCCAGGAGATTTCGTCCGGGATCAGGCTCCCGGTGGCGAAGTTACCCGAACGCAGGGAGATGGCGATAACCATCAGCAGCGGGAACATGATCGCCGCGATAAAAATCAGCAGACCTAAGTGCGTCACGAGGAGGCGCAGTTTTTGAGATTTGGGTTGTACCATAGCCATGATCGTTGCCCTCCTTAGTCAAATTTCATACGTGTGGCTTTCAGATTCACAATCGCCAGTGCGCCAACCAGCAGGAAGATCAGGGTGGCAATCGCTGCCGCCAGACCGAAGTCCTGTCCGCCGCCGCCTTCGAAAGCGATACGGTAGGTGTAGCTCACGAGCAGGTCGGTATAGCCTGCCGGCGTGGTGGTGCCAAGACGGTCCGGACCACCGTTGGTCAACAACTGAATCAGCACGAAGTTGTTAAAGTTAAAGGCGAAGCTGGCGATCATCAGCGGCGTCAGCGGTTTAATGAGCAGCGGCAGCGTAATCTTAAAGAAGTTCTGGAACGGGCCTGCGCCATCCATCGCTGAGGCTTCATACAGGTCGTCCGGGATGGCCTTCAGCAGACCCATGCACAGGATCATCATGTACGGATAGCCCAGCCAGGTGTTCACAATGATAATCATCGCGCGGGCGGTGGTCGGGTCGCTGAACCAGGCCGGTTTGATGCCAAAGAGCGCGCTCAGCATCATGTTGATTTCACCGAAGCTCTGGTTAAACAGCCCTTTGAAAATCAGAATCGAGATGAACGACGGTACGGCATAGGGCAGGATCAACAGCACGCGGTAAATCGCTTTCCCTTTCAGGGACTCCCACTGAACCAGGCAGGCCAGCACCATGCCCACGGCCACGGTCAGCAGCACGGTCAGCACCGAGAAGACGACTGTCCAGACAAAGATGGCGAAGAACGGTTTCTGAATACCTTCGTCGGTGAACACGCGGGTAAAGTTGTCCCAGCCGATGGTGACCGTATAGCCCGGGCTGAGTTTGTCATCACCCCATTTGCCGTCGGCGGTAATGGACTGATAGAAACCAATGTCGTTGTTCGGACGATATTTCACGCCGCTCTGGTTGTTGGTCAGTGTGCCGTCATCCGCCAGGGTATAGAGCGGCTGTGTGCCGGAGAACTGGCGCAGCGAGCTCATCGTCACTTTGCTTTCGTCTGGCAACACGGCAGTGAGCTGGGTCAGCGCCTGACGGTTCTGGGTAATGACGCGCAGGTTGGCACGTTCACCTTCCGGCAGGGCGGCAGCCTCTTTTAAGGCCAGCTTCTGTTCGCCGCCGAACGTGAAGGCGTCGGAGACATAGTATTTGCCGCTAGCTTCGTCAGTGAGCGCTAACTTCCACTCTTTACCGGCAGGATACAGGCCGAAGTTAAAGGTCTTGCCAGCCTGATAAGAGCGGTCCATCAGGACCTGCTGCGCGCGTTCCTGCGCAAGCTGGTTGGTGCTGCTGTAGTTGGTAAACGCAATGGCGATAGTACAAATCAGCGGGAAAAGGACAAACAGCCCCATCCCGGCCACGCCCGGATAGACATAACGCCAGGCATAGGTTTTACGGTTGGCGAAAATATACAGGCCAGCAGAGCTTAAAATCAGCGTCATGATGGCAAACAGATATTCCCCTTGTACGTACATTAAAACAACAAGGTAACCCACCAGCAGACTCAGCAGACCGATCGCTGACCATTTCAGCGCGTCGCTTTGCCACCAGCGTTTCTTTTTAATGACATCCATGGGGTTTTTCCTCTACAACGGTGAAAACTTATCGTCAGGTGGCGCTGCGCTTACCTGACCTACGGATCGTGCCGTAGTCGTAGGGCGGGTAAGCGCAAGCGCCACCCGCCGTTTTTCTGCTTACTTGGTAATACGACCCTGTGCATCTTTCAGCGCGGCATCGACAGTCTGACGACCGCTTGCGGCGTTGATGACGGCAGTACGAGTGGCGTACCAGAACGCGGCCATCTGTGGGATGTTCGGCATGATTTCGCCTTTCTGGGCGTTATCCATGGTGGCGGCGATACGGGGATCTTTCGCCAGCTGATCCTGGAAGGATTTCAGCGCAACAGCACCCAGCGGTTTGTCCTTGTTCACTTCATCCAGACCCTGATCGGTCAGCAGGTAGTTTTCCAGGAACTCTTTCGCCAGCTCTTTGTTCGGGCTGGCGGCGTTGATACCGGCGCTCAGCACGCCAACGAACGGTTTAGACGGTTTGCCTTTGAAGGTTGGCAGCAGCGTCACGCCGTAGTTGATTTTGCTCTTGTCGATGTTGCTCCAGGCCCACGGACCGTTGATGGTCATCGCGGTTTCGCCTTTGTTGAACGCCGCTTCTGCGATGGAGTAGTCGGTATCCGCGTTCATGTGTTTGTTCTTGATGAGGTCAACCAGGAAGGTCAGGCCTGCTTTCGCGCCAGCGCTGTCTACGCCCACGTCTTTCACGTCATATTTGCCGTTTTCAAACTTGAACGCGTAGCCGCCGTCGGCTGCAATCAGCGGCCAGGTGAAGTACGGCTCCTGCAGGTTGAACATCAGCGCGCTCTTGCCTTTCGCTTTCAGCTCTTTATCCAGTTTCGGGATCTCTTCCCAGGTTTTCGGCGGGTTAGGTACCAGGTCTTTGTTGTAAATCAGAGACAGGGCTTCTACCGCAACCGGGTAAGCGATCAGTTTGCCGTTATAGCGAACGGCGTCCCAGGTGAACGGGAACAGCTTGTCCTGGAAGGCTTTGTCCGGGGTGACTTCAGCCAGCAGACCAGACTGTGCGTAGCCACCGAAGCGGTCATGTGCCCAGAAGATAATGTCCGGACCGTCACCCGTTGCCGCAACCTGCGGGAATTTCTCTTCCAGTTTGTCCGGGTGCTCTACGGTGACTTTGATACCGGTGTCTTTCTCGAATTTTTTACCCACTTCGGCCAGGCCGTTATAGCCTTTGTCGCCGTTAATCCAGATAACCAGCTTGCCTTCTTCAATTTTGGCGAGCGCCGGTGCGGAAATCATCATTGCTGCGAGGGCGGACAATGCGAAAACGCGTGCGCCAGTCTTGATATTCATATCTGCCATCCTTTTTGGTGATGTCTCGTGGTATGACTTCAGTGGTTCAACGTGACTCAGTCTCCTTATTTGACATCCTCTTTCCATCCTCCCAACCCCTACGCCCCACCCCCCGTTTGTGTGATCTCTGTTGCATAAATTTAAGTTATGAGTGCTGGCGCACATAAAAACACACTGAATTTTGCAGGCCGCTTCACGAATTTCGCCTCACCCCGCCAGCGACGGTCGCAGAGCCTGCTCTCTCATCCTCCCGCCTCCTCCCCCATAAAAAAGCCGGGGGGTGGAGGATTCAGGAAAGTAATGGATACCCCATAGTGAACTTATCTTGAATGTTTCTGTCGGTGACAGGTTGTAACGAAGGGAGAAGGGCATGGCGAGCGTACAGCTGCGTAATGTAACGAAAGCCTGGGGCGATGTTGTGGTGTCGAAAGACATCAATCTGGACATCCACGAAGGTGAATTCGTGGTATTTGTCGGCCCATCAGGCTGCGGTAAATCAACTCTGCTGCGTATGATTGCCGGTCTTGAAACCATCACCAGCGGCGACTTGCTGATCGGTGATACCCGAATGAACGACATCCCACCCGCCGAACGTGGCGTCGGGATGGTGTTCCAGTCTTATGCACTCTATCCCCATCTTTCCGTGGCCGAGAACATGTCCTTCGGTCTGAAGCTGGCCGGCGCGAAGAAAGAGGTCATTAACCAGCGCGTCACCCAGGTGGCGGAAGTGTTACAGCTTGCGCACCTGCTGGAGCGTAAACCGAAAGCGCTTTCCGGCGGTCAACGTCAGCGTGTGGCGATTGGCCGTACCCTTGTCGCCGAAC
>NZ_JAIWJZ010000208.1:0-243 GCF_020216105.1 Enterobacter sp. K16B | reverse complement strand
CTTGCCAAGGTCGGGGTCGCGAGTTCGAGTCTCGTTTCCCGCTCCAAAATTTGAAAAGTGCTTCCACAGCACGCACTGCCCAAGCGGGAATAGCTCAGTTGGTAGAGCACGACCTTGCCAAGGTCGGGGTCGCGAGTTCGAGTCTCGTTTCCCGCTCCAAAATTTGAAAGTGCTTCCACAGCACGGACCACCCAAGCGGGAATAGCTCAGTTGGTA
This sequence comes from Enterobacter sp. K16B, assembly GCF_020216105.1. Taxonomy (NCBI): domain Bacteria; kingdom Pseudomonadati; phylum Pseudomonadota; class Gammaproteobacteria; order Enterobacterales; family Enterobacteriaceae; genus Enterobacter; species Enterobacter sp. K16B. The sequence goes on along the minus strand of NZ_JAIWJZ010000208.1, from coordinate 27 downwards.
GAGCACGACCTTGCCAAGGTCGGGGTC
>NZ_JAIWJZ010000207.1:0-1619 GCF_020216105.1 Enterobacter sp. K16B | reverse complement strand
GACGCAGATGGGCTTTATGAGCCGGACAAAAGACGGCTCGGTCGACAACGCCAACGCCCTGCGGTTTGAGGACAAGGCGGGTGCGGAGCAGGTGTGGCTCCAGGCCGAGCGCAATCTGGATATTAACGTCAAAAATGATGAATCGCATGCCACGGAAAAAAATCGTACCCAGTTTGTAGGTGAAAATGAAACCTTACGGGTGGTGAAAAATCAGCAGGCGGGCGTTAAAGGGGACGTCATTTGCCTGACGGGTAACAGTCGCAGCGATAAAGTGGTTAACAACTTTATTATTTCAGCGGGCAATACGTTGAGGCTGGAGTGTGGTGAAAGCGCCATTGAATTATCAAAAGATGGCAGCGTTAATATCATTGGTAATAACTTTAACTTCACCGCAAAACAGAACGCGCAGATAAACACGCTTGGCGGTGAACTGCATCTGAATCCTGCCGGTGGAAGCAATGCCATCGATCCTCCTGGGTCATCCCATCAAAGTGAAATCCAGCAGGAAGTGGATAGTTTTTTTGTTATTAATGCCAACAAATAAAAGTAACTCGTATGGCGGAATATACTCTCCAGGAAGCTACGCTGGCGTTACCAGATGTATATAAAGACAGAACCATGAATTTATTTACCCTGAGCGAAAATGGTGCCAGTGAGTTTACTTTTGTTGTGTCTCGTGCCTCTAAAAAATAATGAAGGACTGCATGACGTGACAACGCGTCTGGTGCTAAGCCGAATACATCGTTTGAGGTTGTCAGCAGGTCAGATGAACCTGGAATAATGAATATGGAATTAAAGAAAATACCATGATCGACCTTCATTCCGAAGACTCAGTAATCAATCATTATGCTAATCGCTATCATACATACCTGCCAGTTAATGTCCGTAAGGCAATTAGAAGCAACAGTATTGATAATTTGAGTTCTTCACAAGCCTGGGATGCAACTTTACCTTTAATTACGACAGAAGATGTTTCACGTGATAAAGCGCTTGGGGCGCTTGTGGGACTGGCTGTTGGGGACGCCGTCGGCACCACTCTTGAGTTTAAGAAAAGAGACAGTGAACATGTAGCGGATATGATTGGTGGCGGACCTTTTCAATTAAAACCTGGTGAATGGACAGATGATACGTCCATGGCATTATGTCTGGCAGAGACTTATCTTTCAGAAAACAGAATGCACACCGATGTGCTTAGAAAATATCTCCTGAAATGGTATCTTGACGGAGAGAATAGCAGTAATGGTCGGTGCTTCGATATCGGGAATACGACGCGATTCGCACTTGAACAGTATATGCGTGTCGGACCTTCCTGGTATGGTAATACAGAGAAACACACTGCTGGTAATGCTGGGGTTATTCGTCAAGCTCCGGTGTCTATCTTTCGTCGAAAATCGCTGCGTGCGATTTACTTCGAATCCCAGGCTCAGAGTCGAGCAACGCATGGCGCGGTAGAGTCAATTAACGCATGCCAATTTCTCGGATTGGTATTGCACTATTTAATTAACGGTTATCAAAAAGAAGAAACTTTTTCGCCTCATGTTTTCCCACTGTGCGCGCGTGTAATGATCATAAATGCGGGCGAGTATAAGCAAAAAACTCGCGACCAGATTCGTTCAAGT
>NZ_JAIWJZ010000027.1:0-72073 GCF_020216105.1 Enterobacter sp. K16B | reverse complement strand
GCCTGCATCCCTGCGCCTCGCCCCGGCCTTATGGAAACGCTTCGGCGATTTACAGCCGGACCAGGGTATCGCTGTAAGTCATTAATTTTACTGAAGCAACGTTCATCTCTTCAGGTAAAAAATTACTGGGGATCCCTCAGCCCACAGGGAGAGGGGATAGATCGTGGCCGTAATGCCGATTTTTTCTCCATCCCGACCCGTTGTTTATTCTTATTTACATATCCCCGCGCTATGCTTAATACCAACTTATTTCATGGATTTATGATTGATGTCGGTATTAAAGAAAAACAGCGCCAGACAGCGCGACCAGGAACGCGCGCGACTTATCTGGCTTCTCACGACCGATAAAGCGGTCACGTCTACGTTATTAGGCAAACTCACCCTGGCTGAGCAATATGATGTCGGCACGTTAGCCGACGATATTGCTGAGGTAGGGGCGCTGGTTGCGCATTTACCCCCACCTGACCTGGCGGACACCCTGGAAGCGCTTCCCTCGGAAGAGCGTCACGCTCTGTGGCGGCTGGTACAAGACCACGAGCGCGGACAGGTGTTGCTTGAGGCCTCGGAAAACGTCTGGGACGACCTCATTGATGAGATGAGCGACCGGGACATCCTCGACGCCCTGCAAACGCTGGATATCGACGAGCAGATTTACCTGGTCCAGCACCTGCCGCGAAACCTGACCGGTCGCCTGCTGGCTTCCCTGCCTGCCGATGAACGGGCGCGGGTGCGTCAGGTGATGCACTATGAGAAAAACAGCGTCGGCGCGATTATGGAGTTCGGGGTTATCACCGTTCGTCCTGACGTCACGCTCGGTACTGTCCAGCGCTACCTGCGTCGCCTGGGCAGGATGCCGGACAACACCGATAAACTGTTTGTCACCTCGCGGGATAAAACCCTGCTCGGCGAGCTGGAGCTGAAAACCATCCTGCTTAACAGCACCCAGCGGAAGGTAAGCGAGGTGATGGAAAACGAGCCGATGGTCTTCTCCCCGGAAGACGATGCGGAAAAAGCGGCGCGTACCTTCGAACGTGACGACCTCGTGAGCGCGGCGGTTGTCGATTCCGTCGGCAAACTGATGGGGCGTCTGACCATCGATGAGATCGTTGACGTCGTTTATGAAGAAACCGATAACGACCTGCGCGCCCTTGGGGGGATCAGCGCCGAAGACGATGTCCATGCCTCCGTCGGCAAGGCGGTCAAAACCCGCTGGGCCTGGCTTGCCATTAATTTGTGTACCGCGTTTATCGCCTCCCGCGTGATTGACGGCTTTGAACATACCATTTCGCAACTGGTGGCTTTAGCCTCGCTGATGCCGATTGTGGCCGGGATTGGCGGTAACACCGGCAACCAGACCATTACCATGATCGTCCGCGCGCTGGCGCTGGAGAACATTCAGCCGGGTAACTTCGCCTTTCTGATTTTCAGAGAGATGGGCGTGGCGCTGATTAACGGCCTGGTATGGGGCGGCATTATGGGCGGCATCACCTGGTGGCTGTATGACGATATGGCGTTAGGTGGAGTAATGATGCTGGCGATGGTGTTGAATCTGCTGGTGGCATCGATGATGGGGGTTATTATTCCGTTAACGATGACCAAACTGGGGCGCGACCCCGCGGTGGGGTCGAGCGTGATGATCACCGCCATCACCGATACCGGCGGTTTCTTTATTTTTCTTGGCCTGGCGACGATTTTTCTGCTTTAAGCCGACGCTTAACGCGGGCGGGAAGCAGCGCCATAACGATGATCCCGCCCAGTACGCCAATCGCCAGGTTGCCCGTTGATACCGTGGCGGCCACGGTGACCAGCATGACCACCGTTTCCGCAATCGGGGCATTTTTTACGGTTGCAGGCTGGAGGCTGTGCCAGCTGAACGTTTTAATGGCGACAATCGCCATGATCCCGGCCAGCACCGCCATCGGGATTTTGGCCATTACGTCACTGAGTGCTGTCACCAGAACCAGCAGCACGATGCCCGCCGCAAGGGTTGAAATGCGGCTTCGTCCTTTCCCCATCTCGACGTTGACGATGGTTTGCCCGATCATCGCGCAGCCCGCAATGCCACCGTAAAAACCGGACAGAATATTCCCCACGCCCAGCCCGATGCTCTCACGGCGCTTGCTCGACGGCGTTGCGGTCAGCTCATCCACCAGCTTTGCCGTAAGCAGGGATTCGAGCAGGCCGACGAAGGCGATACTCAGCGCGCACGGCCAGATAATGCTCAGCGTCTGTAAATTCAGCGGTACCCGCAGTTCGGTAAGCCCCGGTAAACCGCCACTTATCGCGCCTTCATCACCCACGGTCGGCAGGATTTGACCGGTGCTCACGGTATACAGCGTCAACACCACAATGGCGATCAGCGGCGAAGGGATACTTTTGATGTAGCGCGGTACCCACAGCACAATCAGCACCGTCAGCATAAACAGGCCTACAATCAGCGGGCTTCGGCTCCAGAAGTGGGGAACCTGGGCGAAGAAAATCAATATACCGAGCGCGTTAACAAACCCGGTCATGACGGCCTGCGGGATAAAGCGCATCAGACGGGCCATGCCCGATACCCCGAACAGGATCTGAATCACGCCAGCCATCAGCACCGCTGGCAGAATGTACTGCACGCCGTGCTGATGCACCATTGGGCCAATGACCAGCGCGACGGAACCGGCCGCTGCCGTGACCATCGCCGGACGACCACCCAGCACGGACAGGGCGAGACACAGCACTACAGAGGCAAAAAGGCTGACCTTTGGGTCAACGCCCGCAACCACGGAAAATGAAATCACTTCAGGGATCAGCGCCAGAGCGGTAATCACCCCCGCCAGCGTTTCACGCATCAGACGTTTGGGTGAACTGAGGACCATGCTGACGTGGCCTTCGCGGGGTAAAGCAGGTTGGGGTAAGGACATAACACTTCGCTGGTTAGGGCAGGCTTCCGTGCGCGCGATCACAAAGTGCAGGATAGTAGCCAGAAAATGCGCCTATTGCCAGCCGCCAGCGTAATCCCCCACAAACAATCCATCATTAAATTTCACAATTACAATAATTTCGTAACCTTTAAACAATATTTAAAAGTTGTTACCGTGCCCCCGCAGCTTTTTTCACCTGCAATTTCCACGCATCAAGCACTTTTACACTAAGGCATAAATTATGAAAAAAATGACTGCCATGCTCTTTTCTCTGGCCGTGGGGCTTAACACCGTCTCTATGGCGGCGAAAGCTGACGCACCAAAAGAGCAGGAAACGGACGTCCTTTTAATTGGTGGCGGTATCATGAGCGCCACGCTGGGAACCTATCTGCAGGAACTGCAGCCGGACTGGTCAATGACCATGGTCGAGCGCCTCGATGGCGTGGCGCAGGAGAGTTCGAACGGCTGGAATAACGCCGGTACCGGACATTCGGCACTCATGGAACTGAACTATACGCCGCAGAAAAAGGACGGTTCCATTAGTATCGAGAAGGCGGTAGAGATCAACGAAGCATTCCAGATTTCTCGCCAGTTCTGGTCTCACCAGGTCAACAACGGCGTGCTGCACGATCCGCACTCCTTCATCAACACCGTACCGCACATGAGCTTTGTGTGGGGCGAGCAGAACGTCAACTTCCTGCGCGCGCGCTACGCTGCTCTGCAGCAGAGCACGCTGTTCCGCGGCATGAAATACTCTGAAGATCACGCGCAGATCAAAGAGTGGGCTCCGCTGGTCATGGAAGGTCGTGATCCGAACCAGAAAGTGGCGGCGACCCGCACTGAGATTGGTACCGACGTCAACTACGGTGAAATCACCCGTCAGCTGGTAGCCGCTCTGAAGAAGAAAGAGAACTTCAACCTGCAGCTCAGCACCGAAGTGCGTGGCTTCAAGCGCAACGCGGACAACAGCTGGAGCGTGACCGTTGCCGATCTGAAAAATAACGAAGCTGAGCACGTCATCAAGGCGAAGTTTGTCTTTATTGGTGCGGGCGGTGCCGCGCTGAAACTGCTGCAGGAGTCCGGTATTCCGGAAGCTGACGACTATGCGGGCTTCCCGGTGGGCGGTCAGTTCCTGGTGTCCGATAATCCGGAAGTGGTGAATCGCCATCTGGCAAAAGTGTACGGCCAGGCTTCCGTCGGCGCACCACCGATGTCCGTGCCGCACATTGACACTCGTATGCTTGACGGCAAACGCGTGGTGCTGTTTGGACCGTTCGCAACCTTCTCCACCAAGTTCCTGAAAAATGGCTCTCTGTGGGATCTGCTGAGCGCCACGACCACGTCTAACGTCAAGCCGATGATGGATGTCGGTCTGGATAACTTCGACCTGGTGAAATACCTGATTAGCCAGGTAATGCTCTCAGACGAAGAACGCTTTGAAGCGCTGAAAGAGTACTATCCGCAGGCGAAAAAAGAAGACTGGCGTTTGTGGCAGGCGGGTCAGCGCGTACAGATCATCAAACGCGATCCGAAAGAAGGCGGCGTGCTGCGTCTGGGTACCGAAGTGGTAAGCGATAAGGACGGCACCATTGCCGCGCTGCTGGGGGCGTCCCCGGGGGCATCTACTGCTGCGCCAATCATGCTGCACCTGATGGAAAAAGTGTTTAAAGATAAAGTTTCCAGCCCGGAATGGCAGGCGAAGCTGAAAACGATTATTCCATCCTACGGCACGAAGCTGAACGGTAACGTGGACGCGACGGAGCAGGAGCTGGAATACACCAGCCGCGTACTGCAACTGCAATACGTCAAACCACACGCTGCTGCAGATGCCGCACCAAAAGCGGAGCTGAAGGCTCAGCCGGAAAACAAACCGGTTGCGGATATCGCGCTGTAAGGTAAAAGCAAAACGGCAACATACGTTGCCGTTTTTCGTGTTTTCTCCCTCTCCCGGTGGGAGAGGGTTGCGGTGAGGGCGCCAGAGCGCACCCGACCTGGTTTTAACGTACTACCGCCTGGCCGACATTCTCTTCAGCCTTCCACACGCGGTATTTCACCTCGACGTTTTCAGGTGTATAGACCACAATCGGCAGCTTGCTGTTGTAGCGGATCAGGCTGTTATCACCCAGATACGCCGTCACAAATTTCTTCTCTTTCTTGCCATCCGGGCAGGCCATCATGGTGGAGACCGGAGAGGTCACTTTATCAAAGACGTAATAGTCATAACCCCAGCCTTCCAGCGTTTTGCTTTCAAGCTGGCCACCCAGACGGTGCTGGTTGCAATCCACTTCCAGCGTCTTGCCAATTAACAGTTCCACTTTGAAATTGGCTTCATCCTGCTGAACCGGCAGTTGAATCACCTGACGCTTCATCCCTTTCTCTGCTTTCGGATACGGGGCGACTTTTTCCAGCGGCTGTTCTTTTGGGGTTTCGCTGGCAAAAGCACTGGCGCTGGCGCACGCGGCGGCGATCAGAGCGATGGCAAATTTAGGTGCGTTTTTCATTGTCATTCCTTTATGTCAAAACGAGCAGAACCAGATTAGCATAACAATTATAAATGATTAGCTTCATTTACTTACATTTTCAATTTGGGTAGCGTAATAAACTACTATTTTGCCAGTGATTTGGTTTTTTGTGCTGAAATGGAATCGGGCGGCAGATCGTGTTATTTTATTCCTCACATAATGTTATTCATCTGTGAAGGGAAGAGAGATGGTTCGTGCAAAACTGAAAACACCTGAAGGCCGTAAATTCCTCCTGGCGCTGCTGGTGGTCTTTATGATTGCTGCCGCGTGCGTGGGGCGGGCAACCATTGTGGGTGTGATCGAACAGTACAATATCCCCCTCTCAGCCTGGACAACCAGCATGTACGTGCTGCAATCGGCAATGATCTTTGTCTATAGCCTGGTGTTCACCGTTCTGCTGGCCATACCGCTGGGTATTTTTTTCCTGGGCGGACGCGAGAAGCACTAAGCACCGATTCGCGATAACTAAGCCATCCTGCGGGGTGGCTTTTTTTATGCCTGACGATATTTTACCTGCGCTTCCAGGATATTCTCTTTTGAGCAAAATGTTCTACATACAGCAGGAGATGCGTAATGTTATCCCGGTTTGCAACGCTCAGCCGGATCCCGAAAGGCGTCTGGGTTGTTGGTGGGGTCAGTATGTTGATGGATATCTCCTCGGAGATCATTCACAGCCTGCTCCCGCTGTTTATGGTGACGACGCTCGGAGCCAGCGTGATTTTCATCGGTTTGATTGAAGGGCTGGCCGAAGCCACTGCGCTGTTTATCAAAGTGTTTTCCGGGGCAATTAGCGACTATCTGGGTAAACGTAAAGGGCTGGCGGTACTGGGATATGGTCTTGGCGCGCTAAGTAAACCGTTGTTTGCTATTGCGTCTTCGTCCGGCATGATTCTGGGGGCACGCTTAATCGACCGGGTAGGGAAGGGGATACGCGGTGCACCGCGTGATGCGCTGGTCGCTGACGTCACGCCGCCGGAACTTCGCGGTGCGGCCTTTGGTCTGCGTCAGTCGATGGACACCATCGGCGCATTTCTCGGCCCGCTGCTGGCCGTAGGCCTGATGCTACTGTGGAATGATGATTTTCGAACTATTTTCTGGATTGCGGTTATCCCCGGTGTACTTGCCGTTGCCCTGCTTTTCTTCGGGCTGCATGAGCCGAAAACACCTGTTGAACATAAACGCACGAATCCCATCAAAAAAGAGAACCTCAGGCGCCTGGGTAAAGGCTGCTGGTGGGTGATTGGATTAGGCGCTGTCTTCACACTCGCCCGTTTCAGTGAGGCATTTCTGGTCCTTCGTGCCCAGCAGTCCGGGGTGCCGCTGGCGCTCATTCCGCTGGTGATGGTGGCCATGAATCTGCTCTATTTCCTCTCAGCCTATCCGTTTGGCAAATTATCCGACGTCATGAGCCACATCCGGTTAATGCAGTGGGGACTGGTAGTGCTGATAGGGGCGGACATTGTGCTGGCGCTGAGCACCCACTGGGCGGGCATTATTTTAGGGGTTGCGCTTTGGGGCGTGCATATGGGGATGACGCAAGGATTGCTGGCGGCAATGATTGCGAAAACTGCGCCAGCGGATTTGCGCGGCACGGCTTTCGGTATTTTTAGCCTGGTCAGCGGTGTTGGGTTGTTAATCGCCAGCGTGCTAGCCGGTGTTATTTGGGAAACGTTTGGTGCGGAATATACATTTTATGCCGGAGCGGTGATTTGCCTGGTTACGCTGGTGTATCTGCGCAAAACGCCGGACGAGGCGCAATAAAAAACCAGCCATAAGAGGCTGGTTTTCAATGTGTTTTTGGTCGGCACGAGAGGATTTGAACCTCCGACCCCCGACACCCCATGACGGTGCGCTACCAGGCTGCGCTACGTGCCGACGCATAGAAAGCATACTACTCGATTCCGTTTCGAATGCAAGGGAATCTGTCGCTAACTGGTTTATAATTAATCAGTTAGCGATAAAGCGCTTCTCATCCGTCAGGACCTGCAGCAGCAGACTCAACTGCGGTTTCTGATCTTTCAACCGCTCCCCTTCGAGATTATACGTTTGATAATTGCCGTTGCTGTTCAGCACCAGCGTCAGCTTCGGTGTGGTCACCACCAGCGTGTCATTCCCGGCAGCCGTGACCCAGTTATGGCGGCGCGCGGCGCTAAAGAGATCCTGCCCCTGCGAATACTCGTTTGCAGGCGTGCTGACGTGCAGCAGACGTTGCATCAGGGTGGTCATGACATCTTTATGCTCGGTGAGCATATTGATGCGCTGAGCCGGGGTGCCCGGCCAGTGGATCACCAGCGGAACCTGCAGGTTCGGACGTGACCAGTTCATACTCTTCGTTTCGTCACCCAGCGGGACGCCATGGCCAGCGGTCACGATCACCACGGTATTCTCCAGCTTGCCCGACTCACGTAGCGCGTCAAGTACGCGAGCTATCTGCGCATCAACATTGCCCGCCGCGCGGCCATAGCGGCGCGTAAAGTCATTTTTATTGCTGTTGGCAAGCGTGGTGCCGTTAAAGGCCACCCATGAGAACCAGCGGTTATCTTCCTGAGCGTAGCGCTGCAGCCAGTTTATCCATTGGCTGGCGGTCTGCGCATCGGACTGGTCCTGCGCTGGCGGCAGTGAGAAATCTGACAGCAGCGCCTGGCGGTAGAGCGGGCTGTTAAAGCCATCTGATGAGAACAGCCCCAGCTGATAACCTTGCTGATTCAGCCCGGTGATCAGCGCCGCAGGTATGCGGCTCGACAGCACGCCATCCATATATCCGGCTGAAATACCATAGAAGAGGCCAAAGATGCCCGCATCGGTTGAGTTACCGGAACTCATATGCTGAGTAAACGTGACGTTTTGACTGGCGAATTCAGCCAGCGCAGGCATCTGCTTCTCGTAACGGGAATAGTTCAGGCCATCGACGGTGATCAGCAGGACGTTTTGCCCGCGACCCATATCACGATAACGCAGATCGCTCAGAGGATACTGAACGCTGACGGCTTCCGGATTCCCCTGTTCGACCAGACGGCGCTGATACTCCTGGGCATCAAGCAGACCGTGTTTTTCGAGGAATCGGCGGGCCGTCATTGGATAGGAGAGCGGCAGATTGGCACGCTGCATCGTAATAGGGCGATAGAAGTTCGCATCTGCCCAGATATACATGATGTGCGAACTGATAAACGAGACGAAGAAGAGCGTGGCAACAGGCTTCGCGTAATGGCGTCGCCGGGTCAGACTGCGAAGTTTTTGCCAGCTCCAGGTGGCAAACAGCATCTCAATCAACAGGATCACCGGGACGCTGATAAACATCAGCTGCCAGTCACGGGCCGTTTCGTTCTGGTCGGGGTTAATCACCAGTTCCCAGACGATGGGGTTGAGATGCAGGTGGAAGCGGGTAAACACTTCACTGTCGATAAGCAGCAGCGTTATCCCCACCGTCGCAAGGATGGCGGACAAGAAGCGCATGAGACGCTGCGACATGACGATAAACGTCAGGGGGAACAGGATCAGCAGATAGGTGGCGAAAACCAAAAAGCTAAAGTGACCAACAACACTCATCCAGGAGTAGATCCGCCCGGTTAGCGTTGTGGGCCAGTCTGCGACAAACAGATAACGACAGCCAATCACCGTCGCCAGCAGAATGTTGAACAGGGCAAACCAGTGCCCCCAGCTGACCATCTGGGAGACTTTTTCACGGTAGCGCTGACGATTCGTCACCATAAACTGTTGTTCGTATCCCTTAATGGGCCTGGTCGTTGCTGACGGATGACTGTAAAGCCTGGGCGAAAGATTTTGCGATCGCCTGACGCTGAGCCGGAGCAACGCTGGTGTTAATAAGGTTGGTGACCATATTTCCCAAAACCATCAGGGAGAGATCGGTCGGTGTTTTATGTTTTTCCAGTACGTTGACCAGCTCACTGAGCAGTTGTTCAACGTGTTCATCACTGTAGCGGGAATGTTGTGGCATAAATCAAAATCAGTTTGTTGATGAAAGGGCAACATATTACCGTAGCAACAGCTTTTTTTCCCCTTTTTTATCTGTTGTTGCACACATGCCCTGGTGGTGGTTGAATACCGCCCGGTCTAAAAGGAGAGTTTATCATGAGTCTGGAAATCAACCAGATTGCCTTGCACCAGCTTATCAAGCGTGATGAGCAAACCCTTGAAGTGGTGCTGCGCGATTCGTTACTGGAACCCACGGCGACCGTTGTGGAGATGATGGCAGAGCTGCATCGCGTCTACAGCGCCAAAAATAAAGCCTACGGTCTGTTCAGCGAAGAGAGTGAACTGGCTGATAGCCTGCGTCTGCAGCGTCAGGGCGAAGAGGATTTCCTGGCATTTAGCCGCGCCGCAACCGGGCGTCTGCGCGATGAACTGGCGAAATATCCCTTCGCCGACGGCGGGATCGTTCTGTTCTGCCACTACCGCTACCTGGCGGTTGAGTATCTGCTGGTCACCGTGCTGAATAACTTAAGCAGCATGCGCGTGAACGAGCAGCTGGATATCAGCTCCACCCATTATCTGGACATCAACCATGCGGATATTGTGGCGCGCATTGATTTGACCGAATGGGAAACGAACCCGGAATCGACCCGCTACCTGACTTTCCTGAAAGGGCGTGTGGGCCGCAAAGTGGCGGATTTCTTCATGGACTTCCTCGGTGCCAGCGAAGGTCTTAACGCCAAAGCGCAAAACAAAGGGTTGCTCCAGGCGGTTGACGACTTCACGGCTGAAGCACAGCTTGATAAATCTGAGCGTCAGAACGTACGTCAGCAGGTTTACAGCTACTGCAACGAACAGCTGCAGGCAGGGGAAGAGATTGAGCTGGAGTCGCTGTCCAAAGAGCTGGCAGGCGTGAGTGAAGTCAGCTTCCAGGAATTCACCGCGGATAAAGGCTATGAGCTTGAAGAGAGCTTCCCGGCGGATCGCAGCACGCTGCGTCAGTTAACCAAATTTGCCGGCAGCGGCGGTGGGTTAACCATCAACTTTGACGCGATGCTGCTGGGTGAACGCATTTTCTGGGATCCGGCCACAGACACGCTGACCATCAAAGGGACGCCGCCGAACCTGCGCGATCAGCTTCAGCGCCGCACCTCTGGCGGGAAATAACAGCCATAAAAAAACCCCGCAGAAGCGGGGTTTTTTTTCGACAGGTTTGCGATTACGCGCGAACGAAGTCGATGTGAGTCAGTTTTGGCTTGAACGCGTGACGCTGAACAGCCTGAACTTTCACTTTTTCTTCTTTACCGCCAACAACGATGGTCAGAACTTCGCTGTAGAATTCAGCTTTGGTCTGCAGGTTCCACAGTTTGTCGTGATCCAGTTCGATTGCAACTGGAGCAGCTTCGCCACCGTAAACGATAGCCGGGAACTTGTTAGCGGCACGCAGGCGGCGGCTCGCACCCTTACCCTGCACGTTACGTACTTCTGCTTCGATAGTAAACATTGATTTCTCTCTGTATTTAAAACCCTACTACAGGCGACCCAGCAGCAGGTGAGTGTTCTGCCTCACGGATGTGAAGCGGGCGGCATTTTATACTCAAATGCCCCGCACATCAATGAAAAGTCCCCCTAACCGCGCAATTCGTTAGCGCGACGGAAGCGACCTTCATAGTCAAAGAGTTTCTCACGCACCTGCCAGAACTGGCCTTTCTTACGGGCGACCACAAAATCCGGATGGCGCAACAGCCCCTGCTGGCGCACGATATCGGCCACGGTTATCCAGCGCAGGGGGATGCCCGGCGTGCGGGTATGCGGGCGGATAAACAGCTGTTCGAAGGCCGTGCGCTGGGCGGGCGTCTGGACCCGGAAACGCTCACTCACGTCCGCCCCGTCCTCGTCGTAATAGGTGATTTTCAGCCACTCACCTTTTTCATCGGAGCCGGGCTGCAGTGCCATGCCCGAGCAGCGCAGCACCAGGGCATCTTTCAGCTTTAGCGCCGCTTTCAGCATGTCATCCGGGTCAACCAGCACCGTGTCGCATTCCCGACAGCGGCGGGCGGCTATGTCGTTTTCGGCGTTGCACTGTGGGCAGTTTTTGAAGCGGAAACGGAAATCGCACTGCTCGCGGTGCCCCTCATCATCTTCAAACCAGCCCTGGCAGCGGCGGCCAAAATGTTCGATCAGCGTGCCGTCAGCGGTGGTTTTGCCCCAGAAGGTGTTGGCAAACCCGCAGGCGGGGCAAAAAACCTGTACGGGGACGTTGTCGCTTTTCCCTTTGGGCGCCCCGACTTCAGGGGTATAGATATCGTGCGGGTTGCCAGCATAGTCCAGAATCAGACAGTCGGTTTTGCCCGGCGCCAGTCGCAGGCCGCGACCCACAATCTGCTGATACAGGCTGACTGATTCGGTCGGGCGCAAAATGGCGATCAGGTCGACGTGCGGCGCGTCAAAGCCGGTGGTCAACACCGACACGTTCACCAGATAGCGGAACTGCTGGGCTTTAAAGGCCTCAATCAGCCCGTCACGCTCCGGGCCGGGCGTCTCACCGGTGATGAGCGCCGCGTCGCCAGAGGGCAGTAAGCCGGTGATTTCTCGTGCGTGCTCAACGGTGGCGGCAAAGATCATCACCCCTTTGCGCGTCGCGGCGAACTCCTCAATCTGGCTGATGATGTGCGGCGTAATACGCTTTTGCTTTTTCAGCTCCTGGTTAAGATCCGCTTCGCTGAATAAGCCGTTGCTCTGCGCCTGCAGACGGCTGAAGTCGTACTGCACCACCGGCATATCCAGCCGTTCAGGCGGTGTTAGGTAGCCATGTTTAATCATGTAGCGCAGCGGAAGTTCGTAAATGCAGTCGCTAAACAGGGCCTTGTCATCCCCGCGCACCATGCCGTGATAATGGTAGCGATAGATCCAGCCTTTACCGAGACGAAACGGGGTTGCCGTCAGTCCCAGCAGGCGTAAGTGAGGGTTCACCTCTTTGAGGTGAGTGAGGATTTGCTGATACTGGCTGTCGTCGTCATCACTGATGCGGTGACATTCGTCGACAATCAGCAGCGAAAATTCGCTGCGAAACAGGTCGAGATTGCGGGCCACTGACTGCACGCTGCCAAAGACCACTTTGCCGTGGCTCTCTTTACGCTTGAGTCCGGCGGCGAAAATGTCGGCGTCCAGTCCCAGTGCGCAATATTTGGCATGGTTCTGCGCAACGAGTTCTTTAACGTGCGCCAGAACCAGCACGCGGCCACGCGCCAGGCGCGCCAGCTCGGCGATCACCAGGCTTTTGCCTGCACCGGTCGGCAGCACAATCGCCGCCGGCTCGCGATGTTTACGGAACCAGGCGAGGGTGGCGTCAACGGCCTCCTGCTGATAGGGTCGAAGTGTAAAAGTCATGGGGTCTCGGTTTCGTTATTCCGCACATAGTATGCCACGAAACTTTTTCCCTTGAGTGGCGCAACCAGACCATTATACTGAGCCGTTCCAGACTGCGTCTTTTTCGGACCTGTTGTCCGACTTCCAGCACCATTAAGGCTAAAAAGATTTCATGCGACTTGATAAGTTTATCGCTCAGCAACTCGGCGTAAGCCGCGCTATTGCCGGGCGCGAAATTCGCGCCAGCCGCGTTACCGTGGATGGCGACATTGTGAGAGACAGCGCGTTCAAACTGCAACCTGACCATCAGGTGGAGTATGACGGCAATCCGCTGACCCAGCAGCACGGCCCGCGTTATTTCATGCTCAATAAGCCGGAAGGGTATGTTTGCTCTACGGACGATCCGGATCACCCGACGGTGCTCTATTTCCTCGACGAACCGGTTGCGCATAAGCTGCATGCCGCCGGGCGACTCGATATCGATACCACGGGTCTGGTGCTGATGACCGACGACGGACAGTGGTCTCACCGCATCACCTCTCCGCGCCACCACTGCGAAAAAACCTATCTGGTGACGCTGGAGTCTCCGGTTGCGGATGGCACGGCAGAGCAATTCGCGAAAGGCGTCCAGCTGCATAATGAAAAAGATCTGACCAAACCCGCCGTGCTCGAGGTGATCACGCCGACCGAAGTCCGCCTGACCATCAGTGAAGGGCGTTACCATCAGGTAAAACGTATGTTTGCCGCGGTAGGGAACCACGTCGTGGGCCTGCATCGTGAACGGATTGGTGCGATTGAACTTGATCCCGACCTGGCGCCAGGCGAATACCGCCCGTTAACGGAAGAAGAGATCGCCAGCGTCGGTCTGCCTTCGCACTAATTTCAGGAGAACTCTGTGACCACCAGGCCACACTCGTCGTTCAAAATTGTTTTCATTCTTGGCCTGCTGGCCATGCTGATGCCGCTGTCTATCGATATGTACCTGCCTGCGCTGCCGGTCATTTCGGCGCAGTTTGGCGTCCCGGCGGGCAGTGCGCAGATGACGCTCAGCACCTATATTCTCGGCTTTGCCCTCGGCCAGCTGTTTTATGGTCCGATGGCGGACAGCCTTGGACGCAAGCCCGTCATTCTGGGCGGGACGCTGGTCTTTGCGGTTGCTGCGGTTGCCTGTGCGCTGGCGCAGACGATTGATCATCTGATTATCATGCGTTTCTTCCACGGTCTGGCGGCGGCGGCAGCAAGCGTGGTGATTAATGCGCTGATGCGCGATATCTACCCGAAAGAAGAGTTCTCCCGCATGATGTCGTTTGTGATGCTGGTGACGACGATTGCGCCGCTGGTGGCCCCGATGGCTGGTGGTGCGGTACTGGTGTGGTTTAGCTGGCATATGATTTTCTGGATCCTGGCCCTGGCCGCGCTGCTGGCCTCGGCGATGATTTTCTTCTTTATTGATGAAACGCTTCCAGTCGAGCGCCGTCAGAAATTCCATATTCGCACTACAATCGGCAACTTTGCTTCGCTGTTTCGTCACAAGCGCGTGCTGAGCTATATGCTGGCGAGCGGGTTCAGCTTCGCCGGTATGTTCTCCTTCCTGAGCGCCGGACCGTTTGTCTACATCGAGCTGAATCACGTCTCACCGCAGCACTTTGGCTATTACTTTGCGCTCAATATCGTCTTCCTGTTTATCATGACCATCATCAACAGCCGTTTTGTCCGGCGGGTGGGGGCGCTGAACATGTTCCGCGCCGGTCTGTGGATCCAGTTTGTGATGGCCGTCTGGCTGGTTGTGAGCGCGTTTCTGGGCGTGGGCTTTTGGGCGCTGATCGTTGGCGTGGCGGCTTTTGTCGGCTGCGTGGCGATGGTGTCATCGAATGCGATGGCGGTGATCCTGGATGAGTTCCCGCACATGGCAGGCACCGCGTCATCCCTGGCGGGGACGTTCCGCTTCGGTATCGGCGCGATCGTCGGGGCGTTACTGGCTATGGCCACCTTCAGTACGGCATGGCCAATGCTGTGGGCGATGGCTTTTTGCGCAACCAGCTCAATCCTTTTCTATCTTTACGCCAGTCGACCGCGAAAAGCGGCTCACTGATTTACAGAGAAGGCCCGGCAGGGCCTTTTTTGTTGATACATATCAACCAAACCCGTGTTCGTTTACCCCGTGTTTGTTTATTTTATGTAAAATCTATTTGTGTAAAAAGTCACATCATTGTATTCAAAAAGGTTGAGTTAGATCGCAGAAACGGGTACATATAGCGCCGACGCGAGCCTGGAAACGAATAAAAAGCGCTGAATAGTGCAGGCTGGCGATGATGTGTTACTATAAATGTAAATAAATTGTGAAGTGAATTTTACTTCCGGGGAACGAACGTGAATACATTACAACTCTCCATTGTCCATCGCTTGCCTCAGAGCTATCGCTGGTCGGCGGGTTTTGCAGGTTCGAAAGTTGAACCGATTCCGCAAAACGTCGCGGGCTGCGAGAATTGCCTGGTGGCACTCAAACTGCTGAGCCCGAGCGACGAAAATGCATGGCGGGTGATGGAACGTCTGAGCCAGGCCCTGACCGATATCGAAGTGGACAGCTCCGTGCTGGAGTGCGAAGGCGAGCCGTGCCTGTTTGTGAAAAGCCAGGACGAGTTTGCAGCCACCTGCCGTCTGAAGAATTTTGGCGTTGCTATTGCTGAGCCTTTCTCTGGCCAGTATCCCTTCTGAGCGCTAGTCTGCCGACAACAGCTGGCGCGTGTAGCGCTGCGTTGGCGCGGTGAATACGCGCTGGCACTCACCCTGCTCGACCACTTCTCCCTGTCGCAACACAATCACCTGATGGCACAGCGCCCTCACTACCTGTAGATCATGGCTGATAAAGATATAGGCCAGCCGGTGTTTTTCCTGTAACCCTTTGAGCAGCGCCAGGATCTGCGCCTGTACGGTCCTGTCCAGAGAGGACGTTGGTTCGTCCAGAATAATCAACTCTGGTTTCAGGATCAGCGCGCGGGCAATCGCGATACGCTGGCGCTGCCCGCCGGAGAATTCAGCCGGGTAGCGGTGACGCGTCTCGGGATCTAAACCCACTTCAACCATCACCCGTTTCACCTCCTGCTCGCGCTGCTGAGCACTCAGGGCGGGCTGATGCACGCGCAGGCCCTCTTCGACAATCTGTAACACGCTGAGCCGCGGGTTAAGCGAGGAGTTGGGATCCTGAAAAACCACCTGCATGCGGGGACGAACGGGCAGCATCTGCCGCCGGTTCCAGCGGTGCAGCGGCATGCCGTCAAAGAGGATCTCGCCCTGCGAGGCAATTAAGCGCAGCAGCGCCAGACCGGTGGTGCTTTTACCCGAACCGGATTCGCCCACCAGCCCGAGGGATTCGCCAGGACGCAGCGAGAATCGGAGGTTTTTCAGCACCGGGTTTCGATCGACAATGCGCCGCAAAATACCTTTGCGGATCGGGAACGAGACGGACAGATCCTCAACGCGCAACAGCGGCGCGCTGTCCGCATCGAGAGGAACCGGATCGCCGGCGGGTTCGCTGTCGAGCAGGCGCTGCGTATAAGGATGCTGTGGCGCGTTCAGCAGCGTGGAGGCGATATTCTGTTCCACACATCGCCCGTTTTGCATCACCGCGACGCTGTCGGCCAGCTTTTTCACAATGCTCAGGTTGTGCGTGATAAACAGCAGGCTCATATTGAGCTCGTCACGCAGCTCCCGCAGCAGCGTTAATATTTGCGCCTGTACCGTCACGTCGAGCGCCGTTGTGGGCTCGTCGGCTATCAGCAGTTCCGGGCGCGTGAGCAGGGCCATGGCAATCATCACGCGCTGGCGTTCACCGCCGGAGAGCTGATGCGGAAAATCATTGAGCCGTTTGGCCGCATTGCGTATGCCTGTTCGCTCAAGACAATCCAGAATTTCTCCCCGCGCCGCCTCTTTGCGCATCCCCCGGTGCAGGGAGAGCACTTCATAGAGCTGTTTTTCCAGGCTGTGCAGCGGGTTGAGTGAAACCATCGGCTCCTGGAAGATCATGGCGATTTTGTTGCCGCGAATGCCGCGCAGGGTGTGTTCGTCGGCATGCAGCAGTGAACTGCCGTGAAACAGAATATCCCCTTGCGGGTAGCTCACCGGCGGAGACGGCAGCAGGCGCAGGATGGAAAGGGCAGATACGCTCTTGCCGGACCCCGATTCCCCCACCAGGGCCAGCGTTTCACCGCGCTGGATCTGCAGCGACAGATCGGTGACCACGGTGCGCGTCTCGCCCTGCGTTGAAAAAGCAATCGACAGGTTATCAATACTGAGAAGAGGCTGGGTCATCTTATACCGCCTTGTTAGGGTCGAAGGCATCGCGCACGGCTTCGCCAATAAAAATCAGCAGTGAAAGCAGCACGGCCACGGAGAGAAAAGCGGCGATGCCTAACCACGGCGCCTGCAGGTTGTTCTTACCCTGCAGCAGCAGTTCGCCGAGAGACGGCGAACCCAGCGGGAGACCAAAGCCCAGGAAATCGAGTGAGGTGAGGGTGGTGATGGAGCTGCACAGAATAAACGGCAGGAAGGTGAGCGTGGCCACCACGGCATTTGGCAGCATATGGCGGAAGATAATCCCGCGATCGCTGACCCCAAGCGCCTGCGCGGCACGAATATAGTCGAAATTGCGGGTACGCAGGAATTCCGCGCGCACGACGCCAACCAGTGCCATCCAGCCGAACAGGACGGTGATGCCTAACAGCCACCAGAAACCGGGCTGCACCACGCTGGAGAGCAGAATGATGAGAAACAGCGTTGGCATGCCTGACCAGACTTCAATCACCCGCTGGCCCCAGAGGTCGATTTTTCCCCCGTAGTAGCCCTGAACGGCACCCGCCACGACGCCCAGCACGCTGGAGAAAATGGTCAGCATCAGCCCAAAGAGAAGCGAAATACGGGTGCCATACAGGATGCGCGCCAGCACGTCGCCACCGTTGGCATCCGTTCCCAGCCAGTTTTGCGCGGAGGGCGGAGAAGGGAAGGGGGTCGTCGTGGCGAAGTTAATACTGTTTGCGCCAAAGCGCACCGGGGCCCAGAGCGCCCAGCCGTGTTGCTCAATCTGCTGGCGAAGCCACGGATCCTGATACTCCGCCGGCGTGGCAAATGGGCCGCCAAAGTCGCTTTCGTTGTAACTGACCAGAACAGGCACGTACCAGCGGTCGTTAAAATGCACCAGCAACGGTTTATCGTTAGCGATCAGTTCCGAGAACATGCTCAACACAAACAGCACGGCAAAGATCCACAGCGACCAGTAGCCGCGGCGGTTGTGGCGAAAGCGGGCCCAGCGGGCCTGGTTGACGGGGCTTAAACGCGGCATCAGCGGCCCTCAAAATCGATTCGGGGATCGACCAGCGTATAGCTGATATCGCTGACAATATTCAGCAGCAGGCCAATCAGGGTGAAAATATAGAGCGTGCCAAACATCACCGGATAATCACGCGACACGGTGGCCTCATAGCCCAGCAGGCCAAGACCGTTGAGCGAGAACATCACCTCAATCAACAGCGAGCCGGTAAAAAACATACTGATGAACGTGGCTGGAAATCCGGCGATCACCAGCAGCATGGCGTTGCGGAACACGTGTTTCCACATGATCTGCTTTTCACTCACGCCCTTGGCGCGGGCGGTGACGACGTACTGTTTACGAATTTCATCGAGAAAGGCGTTTTTGGTCAACATGGTCAGGGCGGCAAAGCCGCCTATGACGGTTGCCAGAACCGGCAGGGTAATATGCCAGAGATAGTCGGTTATTTTCTGATACCAGGGCAACGTGCTGAAATCGGCGGAGACGAGCCCTCGCAGTGGGAAGAGATCGAAATAACTTCCCCCGGCAAAAAAGACGATCAGCAGGACGGCAAACAGAAACGCCGGAATGGCATAGCCGATGATGATGAACGTGCTGCTCCAGATATCAAAGCGGCTGCCGTTATAAACCGCTTTGCGGATCCCGAGCGGAATTGAGACCAGATAGATGATCAGTGTTCCCCATAGCCCCAGCGTTATCGAAACCGGCAGGCTTTGCTTAATCAACGTCAACACTGACGCGCTGCGAAACAGACTGTCGCCGAAATCAAAGCGGATGTAATCCCAGAGCATTTTGAAATACCGCTCGTGAATCGGTTTGTCAAAGCCGTAGCGATGAGTGATCTCGGCGATCACCTCCGGATCCAGACCGCGTCCGCCGCGATAATGGCTTTCGCTGATATTCCCCACGCCGGTTCGCGCATGGCTCGCGCCCATGCCTTCACCGCCCCCGCCGGGCATGCCGCCGCTGTTGCCAAATTCAATGGCGGCAATCGCCTGATCGACCGGCCCTCCGGGGGCGATTTGCACGATAAAAAAGTTAATCGTGATGATGGCCCACAGGGTGGGGATGACCAGCAGCAGACGGCGGAGAAGATACGCACCCATGATGATTCCTTATCGCCGCTCAGCGGGAAGTCTGGCGGCTTTGTTGACGTCATACCACCAGGTATCAAAGCCGAGGGAATAGACCGGGCGCACGGCAGGCACGGAGAACTTGTCCCAGCGCGCGAGGCGGTCTTCGCCCATGTACCACATCGGCAGCATGTAGTAATTCCAGGTTAACACTCTGTCGAGGGCGCGCCCAAGCGGCACGAGCTTTTCTTTATCTCCCTGCGCCGCCACAATTTTCGCAATCAGCGCATCAATCGCCGGGCTTTTTACGCCCGGAGCATTGTACGAGGAGTCGATGTAGCGGGAGGCCCAGGAGATTTGCAGGTCCGAGCTGGGCCACGGTTGCGCGGGCCACAGGCGCTGCATCATGTCGTAATCCCGGCTGCGCATGCGGCTGGTGATCTGGGCGTTATCGACCTGGCGAATGTTCATGGTTACGCCCAGACGCTCAAGATTATGCTTAAACGGCAGTACCCACTGATCGTTGCCCCCGGACGAGAGCAGCAGTTCAAAGCTGAGAGGCTGACCCGTTTTGGCATTAACCCGTTTTTGATTCTTCAGGTGCCAGCCCGCATCATCGAGCAGCTTGCTGGCTTTCAGCAGGTTGTCGCGATCGTAACCGTCACCGTTCGACGCGGGCGGCTGAAAGACACGGGTGAACACCTGCGGGGGGAGCTCGGCTTTCAGCGGCGTCAGAAGGGCCAGTTCGTCCGCTTTCGGATAATCACGTGCGGCATACTCGGTATTCTGAAAATAGCTGTTAGCGCGGCTGTAGGCGCCGTAAAACAGCGCTTTGTTCATCCATTCAAAATCAAAGGCCAGGGTAATGGCTTCCCGCACCCGGCGGTCAGTAAATACCGGACGCTGAATATTAAACGCCAGCCAGCGCGTGTCCTGGGCAGACGCATTTTTGTGTTCGTCCTTAACGATATAGCCTTTGGCGAAATTTTTCCCGATATAGCGGGTCGCCCAGTTTTTGGCGCTGCTCTCTACGCGTAAATCGAAGGCACCGGCTTTGAACGCCTCAAACGCCACGTTATCGTCAAGGTAGTAGTCATAGCGAAGGGTGTCGAAGTTCCAGCGCCCGCGGTTTACCGGCAGGTCAGCCGCCCAGTAGTCTTTAACGCGGGAGTAGACCACATACTGCCCCATGCGCCAGTCGGTGATGCGATAGGGACCGCCTGCCAGCGGTGGCGTCGAGAGCGGGTCGCTTAGCTTATGATTCTTCCAGAACGATTCCGGCATCACGGGCAGCGAGAACAGACTGAGCATATTCTCTTTGTTCGGTTCGCTCAGCTCAATGCGTACGGTCAGCGGCGCAATAGCTCTGACTGACGCCCCCTTATAGACAATGCGGAACTGGGGAACGCCTTCGGTCATAAATTTATGAAAGGTGAAGGCGACGTCGCTGGCCTTAACCGGTGTGCCATCGTGAAAACGTGCCTGGGGGTTAAGGGTGATTTCCGCCCATGCGAAGTTATCGGCATAACGCACATTCCCGGCAATCAGCGGATAGTAGCTGCCGGGCTCATCATCAGACGTGACAAAGAGCGTATCGTAAAGCGATTCCGTTCGCGCCGCCGCCACCCCACGCAGGGCGAAGCGGTTAAAGTTGTCGAACGTTCCCGTGGCGGAAAGCGTGACCTTTCCGCCTTTCGGCGCGTCAGGGTTAACGTAATCGAAGTGGGTAAAATTGACGGCGTATTTCGGCTCGCCAATCACCGCGAAGGCGATATTTTCTTTGATGGCTTGCGCCTGGCTGGACAGGCTCGTGAATGCCAACATCAGCAACATAACGCGCATAAGCATTTCGCGGCGGCTCCCTCTTTTACAGACCGGCTCGGTTAAGCTGAATAATAAGTGACGCCGCAGGCAATGTGAAATTATTCACCGTCGGGTGATACGTCCGGTCGCCATTCGCGGAACTGTGCCAGCGGCATCGGGCGGCTAATCCAGTATCCCTGCAGGAAGTTGACGCCATGTTCACGCAGCCAGGCGGCCTGTTCCGGCGTTTCCACCCCTTCGGCGACGGTCGACATATTCAGTCGCCTTGCCAGCGTGAGCACGGCATCCAGCACCGGCGAGGTTACGGTCTCGGTACCAATGGCATTCACGAAACCTCGGTCGATTTTGAGATAGTCCATGGTGAAATGCTCAAGATAAATTAGCGCACTGTGGCCCGTACCAAAATCATCAATGGCTATCTCAAAGCCTTCATTATGCAGCCACTCGAAAAGGCTGTTGGCTTCCCGATGGTTAAGCATGTCGCGCTCGGTAATTTCCAGCACGATCTGGAAGTAATCCGGCGGCAGTAGCGCTTTGAAGGTGCGCATATCGTCTTTGAAGCTTTCCGCATGCAGATGTCCGGGCGCAATGTTGATCCCCACTTTTGCTCCAGGGGGAAGAAGGGTCTGTAACACGGGGGCATCGTGAATAATCAGATCAAAGAGATGCAGCGTCAGCGGGACAATCAGCTTCTGCGCTTCAGCGAAGTTGATAAATGCATCTGGCGGAATTTCTCCCATTGTCGGATGTTTCCAGCGCATCAGCACTTCAAGCCCGGTCATCCGGAGCGATTTGGCATCAACGACGGGCTGATAAACCACATAAAACTGACCGCGCTTAATGGCGCTTAAAATCTCTTTACCCGGATTGAGCCGAATGCTGAGGATGTAGTAATTGAGCGATCCGGCAGCAATACCGCATACCAGCCCGAAGAACAGGGCATAGAGAATTTCATCGCTGGTCCACGCGTCCGCATACAGTTTTATGGTCAGGGGGACCTCTTTCAGCGTCGCGGTGCGGGCCGGGATATCATGTAAATCATGCGCTTTGACTAGCCTGCTGGAGCGCGTCGACAACGCATTATCACCAATAATGATGGCAATGCCCGCAAACTCGTCCTGACGCGCGGTATAGAGCAGGTAAGGCGTCAGATTGATATTCACCGAGGTGAACACACCGCCATCCTTCACTAACGGGTTACGGTACCAGATGGCAATCGCGGGTTTATTGGGCAACATCGGGGTGCCCGGTAGCAACGCCATATCAATCGGTTTACCGATGTGCAGCTCAGGTATCAGCTCCTCCATCGGGACATTCATCGGGCCGGTGGCCGATGAGCAAAATGCCATTTTGTCTCTTACCAGCAGGAAGGCGCGAACATTAATGCTAAAGGCGGCGCGCGAGGTGAGCTCCTGATTGACCTCCTGGCAGGTGTTCAACGTGAGCGGCTGGAGAATATCGACAGCGTTTTTTAACTCATCGAAATAGCTCTCCATATAGATGGAGATATCGTGAATCAGGGTGTCGAATTTGGTTTCCCGCTTGTGGTAGCTCCAGAAAAACTGCAATGACCCGAGGAGCAGGGCGGCGATAAGACCCGTGATAATGCTGATGAACAGAATCTTGCGATTGCTGGAAAAGTAGCGGGTGAACATAGACGTCGTGATTCCTGAAATGCCGCTGGATGTATTCAGTGTAACGGGCAAAAAAAAACACTGCCGAAGCAGTGCTTTTTTTCATCGTATCGCCAGCCAAGGGATAACCAACGATACAATTGTCATCTTAACTGCGGGTCAGAACACGGCGCGCTTCGTTGTAACGCTTCTTCCAGTACGGTTCGTTCATGCTGGAAATGGTCACACCACTGCTGGTGGAGGCATGTACAAACTGGTCATTACCAATGTAGATGCCAACATGACGACCTGTAGAACCTGCACGGAACAGAACTAAATCACCGGTGCGCAGTTTCGTACGTGAAATCGACTTGCCCATCTCCTGCTGTTCATACGTTGAACGCGGAAGGTCTAACCCAAACTGCTCACGGAACGTACGCTGTACAAAACCGGAACAATCAATACCTGTTTTTGTGCTGCCGCCAAGACGATAACGCACGCCTTTCCAGTCAGCATACTGGTCCATAATGCGGGACTTCACGTCCAGATTACGTACCATATTTTCAAATTCATCCTGAGAGGCTTGCAGTGACGAGGAATCTTCCATTCCCACAACACGCGTCTCAGGATGCATATTCTTTGCGGTGTTCGATGTACTACATGCAGACAACAGTACCGCGACTGCTATCGCCGGGATCCCCCGTAAGATATATCTCAGAAACGGTTGAGATTTGACCATTTTGTTTATTTTCCCTTGAAGTCCTTAACGACAAATATCGTTATAAAAATGCCAAACGTGACGAGACTAATTATCTGTTCACATTGAGACAATTCTTTCTGATCACATTTGTGGCACAGCGCACAAAATTATTCACCAGCGAAATCATTATCTCTATGGGGCAAAACGAGTTCGAGATTAACCGATTGCCCGGGGTATTGCGAGTAAAAAAAGCTTTTTTTTATAAGAAATTGTGATACAGAAAGTAAAAATCCGTAATTGCTTAAAATACGGTCGGATCCGACGCGTTATCGCGCAATTGCTTCATTTTTATCATGAAACTGATGACAGGAATATGACAGCGCGAAACGATCGTGGCGGGAAGGCTATCAGGGATCATGTCGATCCCTGATGATTAACGTTAATTTGAGTTAGATGTTTGTTTAATTATTGTTGCTTTTTGCCCGGAAGATAGCGATCGAACAGGCCTATTATTCTGTCACTCAGCGGCGTCATCAGACACCACGGCAACGCAATCAGCGCAACGGAGAGCGAACCGACGGCAATATCGCTGAACCAGTGGGCGCCAATCATTACGCGCGGGAAGGCAAAAACCACAAAAATAATCAGGGCTATTGCAAAGGCTTTTCTGCCGAAATAGCGAAGCATTATTGCGGAAAAAATAAGCAACATCATCCCGTGATCGCCGGGGAAACTGTCCTTCGACGCGTCTTTTGTCGGAATATGCAGCAGCTCGCTGACGCGATAAATATCGGTGAAGAATAGCGTTGGGCTTGAACGTTTAACCGGAATAATCGCGGTAGCCAGCTGGTTAATGATGACCGCGAACAGCAGCATCACCAGACCGATAATCAGAATGCGTCGACGTCCCGCATTATCGGCTTTCAGCCAGAATGAGAGCATCAGGCAGCCCATGGCCAGCAGAGAGAAGCCGTCGAAGGCGCGGTTGTTGGTGAGAGCCACCAGCCACAGGAAGGCGTTGCTCTTAACCAGCTCCTGGTTGAAGAAGTGAAAAATGGTCGAATCCAGCGGGAACCAGAAACCATGATTCGCCGGGATATACCAGGAGAAGAAAAGCGCCAGACCGGCGACATTAAGCAGTAATATCAGGGGAAATCGCGTTGTCATAACATTCAGCATAGAGTGAAAACTGGGGCAACGTTAGCCGCCCGAACTTAAACGAATCTTCAACAGGCTGGACTGCAAGGCATTCCAGTCGGTGTTAACCGCACTAATTAACTCTATACGGCTGTCCGGCGGCGCCACGTTTTGCGTTTCAATGAAGAAATCGTCGCCCTGGCGGTTAATCCGTACCAGTCCATCCGGCGTGCGCATAATCCCTTTCACGCGATCGACGGGGGCAAGTCTGGCCCACTCCAGGATCCCAATGGTGTCGAAGACTGTTTCAGCATCAAAGATCCAGCCGCAGGCCTGATATCCCTGACCGCTATTCAGATTGCGGCGCCAGCGCTGATGCTCCGGCAGACTGAGGGCAGCCAGACCCTGCTTAACCGGATGACTGTGCGCGTGCTCCGCGCTGGCGGGCAGCTCGGTGAGGTTCAGACGAGGAAGATCAAGCAGGGCGCTGTCTATTTTCCCCTGGGTGGTCTGTACCCGCGTACGATTACCGCCGAAATGCTGCCACCACGCTTCCAGTGCCGCCTGACTTTCAGCCGTGGCGCGATCTTCTTTATTGGCGACGATAATGTCAGCCGAGGCGAGCTGGTCGCGGAAGTTCTCATTGGCGACGGCTTTTTCATCGAGCAACTGGCGTGGATCGAGCAGACACAGGGTGGCGCGCAGATCGATCCACGGCTCGTAAACCGGGGCGGTCAGTAGATCGAGGATCTGCTTCGGGTGGCCCAGTCCGGTGGGTTCAATCAGCAGGCGGTCGGGTTTGCCCTGACGCAGCAGCGTGTTGAGTCCCACCTGCATTGGCAGGCCATTGACGCAGCACATGCATCCGCCGGGGATCTCTTTAATCAGCGCGCCGCTGGATGACAGCAGTGCGCCATCAATGCCTACCTCGCCAAATTCATTGACCAGCACGGCCCATTTCTCGGCCGGATCTTTAGTTGCCAGCAGGTGAAGAATGGAGGTGGTTTTTCCGCTGCCGAGAAAACCGGTGATGAGGTTGGTTTTGGTCACGTGCGCTCCGGGAGAGAAGGGTGATGCGATAACACTGTTCTCTTATCCTGACGAAAAACGTGACCAATGAGAAGGGGAAGGGCGAACGGAGACCCTTTCCGTTCGCGTTAAGCGCAATAATCGTTAAATATTTAACGTTTCAATAACAGCCTGACGCGCGCCGTGGCGGCTGATTCGCTGGTAGGCCTGGTTAACCGCCTCAACAAAAACGCGGTTTTGCGCCAGATCGTGGCCAAAGACTTCACTCAGCCCCAGCAGCGCGTTGACGCGATCGACCTCGTCGCTGGCATCAACAACCGCACGGATTTTATCGCTGAGGGGATCGCGAACATCAATCGCGTTGCCACGGTCGTCGGTGCCGCTGACGTAGCGTATCCAGCCGGCCACGCCGAGCGCCAGCAGTGGCCACGGCGTTTTTCGCTCAAGATGGATGCGGATCCCGTCCAGCATGCGCTGGGGCAGTTTCTGGCTACCGTCCATCGCGATTTGCCAGGTACGGTGCTGGAGTGCCGGGTTCGCAAAGCGTTCGAGCAGGCTATCGGCGTAGGCGGTGAGGTCGACATCCTGAATACGTAATGTGGGCGCCTGTTCGTCGAGCATGAGCCGACGGGCGGCATTACGGAAAGAGGGCTCCTCCATACATTCATTAATGTGCGCATAGCCCGCGAGATACCCGAGATACGCCAGGAAAGAGTGGCTGCCGTTGAGCATGCGTAATTTCATCTGCTCCCACGGCAGTACATCCTGCACCATCTGGACACCCGCCACTTCCCACTCGGGACGGCCCGCGACAAAGTTATCTTCCACCACCCACTGAATAAACGGTTCGCAACTGATGGCGCACGGATCTTCAACGCCGAGCGCTTCGGTGATTTCCGCAAGCGAGGCGTCAGTCGCGGCGGGGACAATCCTGTCGACCATCGTGCCCGGAAAACTGACGTGGCTTTCGATCCACTCCGCCAGCGCAGCGGAACGTTTTTGCGCCATGCCCAGTACCGCATTTTTCACTACGTGCCCGTTATCCGGGATATTGTCGCAGGAGAGCACGGTAAAGGCGGGCAGGCCACGCTCGTGGCGGCGATGGAGGGCTTCGACCAGAATCCCCGGGGCAGAATGCGGTTCAGTCGGATTTTCAAGGTCGTGGACGATCCGCGCGTTGTGCAGATCCAGTTTACCGGTCGCAGGATCGATGCAATAGCCTTTCTCGGTGATGGTGAGCGACACAATCGCGACCTGCGGCTCACAAAATTTCTCAATAATGGCGGACAGGGAGTCCAGCTTTGCGTTCAGGCATTCATGGACGGCGCCGACGATAATCGGCTGATTGCCGTCTGCACCTTTCTCCAGCACGGTAAACAGATGATCCTGCGCGCGCAGCTGGCTCATCAGCACATCACCGCTGAAGAGGCTGATCTCACAGATCCCCCAGTCGCCGCCTTTTTCATTCAGCACCCGGTTTGTTAACAAGGCCTGGTGCGCGCGGTGAAAGGCACCAAAGCCAAAATGAACGATGCGGGAGCGTAACTGCGCGCGATCGTAGCGAGGTTGCTGAACGTGAGCAGGCAGCGAGGTGGAGGCAATTGTCTTCATGAAATACACACCTGATTAACCATTAATTAACAATGCCAGTGTAAAGTTATATGACAACAAATAAAATTGGTGAGCCGTAAATATCCCGGTTCTGTGAGTTTGATCAATCAATGTGTGGCGGTGTATTGACCCTTCACGGCAAACATGTATGGTAGTCGTCATCGCATTAACACATATTGGTATAACAACTTGAGGGGTGGGGTAATGGAACAAACCTGGCGTTGGTACGGGCCGAACGATCCGGTTTCTCTTGATGATGTGCGTCAGGCTGGCGCAACGGGTGTTGTCACGGCGCTGCATCACATTCCTAACGGTCAGGTCTGGCCGGTGGAGGAAATTAAACAGCGCCAGGCCCTGCTGGCGGAGAAGGGATTAACCTGGTCTGTCGTGGAAAGTATTCCGGTTCATGAGGATATCAAAACCCATACCGGGGAGTATCAGACCTGGATTGCGAACTATCAGCAGAGCATTCGTAACCTTGCGGCCTGCGGCATTGATACCGTCTGCTATAACTTCATGCCGATCCTGGACTGGACGCGCACTGACCTTGAATATCAGATGCCGGACGGTTCAAAAGCGCTGCGTTTCGATCAGATTGCCTTTGCGGCATTCGAACTGCACATTCTGAAGCGCCCGGGCGCCGAAGCGGACTATACCGCGGAAGAGCAGCAGCAGGCGCTGGCGTGGTTTAACGCGGCAAGCGACGCGGACATTGAAAAGCTGACCCGCAATATTATTGCTGGCCTGCCGGGAGCGGAAGAGGGGTACACGCTGGATCAGTTCCGCGCGCGTCTGGCGGAGTACGGCGATATTGATAAGCACCAGCTGCGTGAAAATATGGCGTACTTCCTGCGCGCCATTGTTCCTGTGGCGGAAGAGGTTGGGGTTCGCCTGGCCGTACACCCGGACGATCCACCGCGTCCGATCCTCGGCCTGCCGCGTATCGTCTCCACGATTGAAGATATGCAGTGGCTGAAGGAGACGGTTAACAGCATCTACAACGGTTTTACCATGTGTACCGGCTCCTACGGCGTGCGTGCGGATAACGATCTGGTGCGGATGATTGAAACCTTTGGCGATCGTATCCACTTCACGCATCTCCGTGCGACCTGCCGTGAAGAGAACCCAAAAACCTTCCACGAAGCCGCGCACCTGGGCGGTGATGTGAATATGGTTGCGGTGGTGGACGCCATTCTGGCGGAAGAGGCGCGTCGTAAGCAGGCGGGCGATGTACGTCCTATTCCATTCCGTCCCGATCACGGCCACCAGATGCTCGACGATCTGCGTAAGAAAACCAACCCTGGCTATTCGGCAATTGGCCGTCTGAAAGGGATGGCGGAAGTGCGCGGCGTGGAGCTGGCGCTGAAGATGACGAAGTATCCGGAGCTTCTGTAAGCGAAATTGCCGGGTGGCGGCTGCGCCTTACCCGGCCTACAAAAACACAAAAACCGGCTTCAGGGCCGGTTTTTCGTAGGCCCGGTAAGCGTAGCGCCACCGGGCAAAAGCCGCAATCAGTCAGCACGACCCATATAACGTTTTTCTTCGATATGGATGCGGATTTTCTCGCCCGCTGAGAGGTATTCCGGTACCTGCACAACCAGACCGGTTGTCAGGGTAGCCGGTTTGTTGCGGGCGCTCGCAGATGCGCCTTTGATGCCTGGTGCCGTTTCAACGATTTCCAGATCGACAGTCTGAGGTAGTTCCAGCGCCAGCAGCACGCCATCCCAGGTCAGAACCTGCATGTCAGGCATGCCGCCTTCAGGAATGAACAGCAGCTCTTCTTCAATCTGATCTTTGGTGAAGATGTACGGGGTGTAATCTTCTTTGTCCATGAATACATATTCGTTGCCGTCGATGTAGGAGAAATCAACGTAGCGACGGGTCAGGGTCACGGTATCAACGATATCGTCACCTTTAAAGCGCTCTTCCACTTTCAGGCCGGTACGGACATCGGCAAAACGCATTTTGTACAGCGTTGCTGCGCCACGGGCGCTCGGGGCCTGAATGTCGATATCTTTCACAATCAGCAATTTGCCGTTGTAATTCAGTACCATACCTTTCTTAATTTCGTTCGCTCTTGGCATTGCAGTAATCCTGTTTACGGGAGGTAAAAAATATCGCGCCAAATTACTCGTGCGCGGCCTTTCAGGCAAGAGGAATTCGTGGCTTTTGCTATCAATACACAAAAGGTGTTACTGTGCGCGCGATGCCCGACTGAGCGGGCGTTCGTCAGCGAAGAGAGCATTTATGGATTGCCGTCCAGATTGTGGCGCGTGCTGTACTGCACCGTCCATTTCAAGTCCCATTCCAGGAATGCCCGGAGGCAAGCCTGCCAATACCCGCTGCGTTCAGCTCTCAGAGACTAACCTGTGTAGGATCTTTGGCTCACCGTTGCGCCCGAAGGTCTGTTCCGGGCTTCAGCCCTCAGCCGAAATGTGCGGTACCACGCGTGAGCAGGCGATGACGTACCTGCTTGAGCTGGAAGCGCTCACCGCGCCTTAAACGTCTTTAATCTTCGCCAGACAGCCAAGCGTCAGCGTGCACATCACCAGCGCAATCCAGAACACGGTGTGATAGTTCCAGATCTCAGCCACGACGCCGGCCATTGAACCGGCGATAATCCAGCCCACGCGGGTGGTATTGGTATACAGGGTCGTGGCGGAGCCTGCCTGGCCCGGCATCAGATCCTGGAAGTAGAGCATGCCTATCCCGGCGAGAATGCCGATATAAATGGCGTTCAGCAGCTGTAAAGCCAGCAACAGCCCCGGCGTGTGAACCGTCAACATACCAATATAGAACAGCAGGCCAGCGACGGCGGCGATACGCATTAAGAAACGCTTTCCGAAACGCTTCGCGTAGTAACCCGCGATGAGCATGGTCGGGATCTCAAGCCCGGCGGCGGTGCCCATCATAATGCCCGCCAGCTTTTCCGGTAGATGCAGTTCATCAATAATAAACAGCGGCATGTTGATGATATACAGGCTATTGGTGCCCCACATCAGCGTGCAGATAATAAAGAGAAGCAGGGCATCGCGGCGGTTACGGCGCGGGGCTTCCAGCACACCCGTTGCCACTTTGGGCTCTTTGCGCATTGACGGCAGAAAGAACCACACCAGCGCGCCGCAGACGATAAACGCAACGGCCGCACTCAGGTACATCACCGTAAAGCCAAAACCCATCGCCAGCGCGTAAGCCAGCGGCGGCCCTATCACCCATGCCAGCGACACCTGAGCACGCATAACAGAGCTGAACATCACCGCTTCGCGTCCGGTATGGTCGGCGTGCTCGCGGGCAAGGGCGAACATCTGTGGGTTCGCCGTCGAGCCAAAGCTGCTCAGGAACACGCCGATGAACAGCAGAATGAAATAGTTACGGTTCCAGGCAAACAGAACGCAAGCCAGTACACCGAGCAGGCAGCAGAAAACGATCAGACTTTTACGATCGCCTTTTCTGTCGGAGCGCCCTGCCAGAAACTGACTGACGAGGATGCCGATGATGGCGCTTCCGGTAAAAAAGAAACCGACCATTGCCGGACGGGCGTGGACTTCATTGGTCAGAAATAAACTCAGCGTCGGCGTCTGTAACGCACCGGCAATACCCGTGAAGAAGGCAACAATCAGGAATGCCGCAGAGGTCAAATCAAAGGGCTTCGGCGAGGCAGCCGCAGGGGTGTTATGCATGTTTTATAATTAGCGAGTAGCAGAGAGGGAGCGGAGTTTACGCCGTCAGCTAAAAAATAAACAGTGGGTGCGGTCAATGATGCCACGAAAAATCAAAATGGCATTTCATCTTGCATCCTCCCCGGCTGACCTTAGCTGAAACTGACTTGCTGAACTTCAGCAAAATTCAGCTGAAGGAATAAGAAATGTGCTGTATCTCTAAATTCTGACATCAGAAAGACGAGTTTACTTGCAAGGCATTGCAGAAAGCGCAAGACTTTTTGAAACGTTTCAGCGCTATCTTGTTTTAACAAACGGAGCAGGCTAGCGCATTTTTTCTCATTTAAGCTGAAACGATTCAAGTTCAGCAGGAGAGGAGAACCATGTTCCAGTTATCTGTTCAGGATATCCACCCGGGCGCTCAGGCCGGGGATAAAGAAGAGGCTATTCGCCAGGTTGCCGCTGCACTTGTGCAGGCGGGTAACGTCGCGGACGGCTACGTAAACGGCATGCTGGCGCGCGAACAGCAGACCTCAACCTTCCTCGGCAACGGCATTGCCATTCCGCACGGCACGACGGACACCCGCGATCAGGTGCTGAAAACCGGCGTTAAGGTTTATCAGTTCCCGCAGGGCGTGCTCTGGGGCGAGGGGCAGGTGGCCTATGTGGCTATCGGTATCGCGGCCAGCAGCGACGAACACTTAGGCCTGCTGCGTCAGCTGACGCACGTCCTGAGCGATGACGCGGTGGCTGAACAGCTCAAATCCGCTACGACAGCGGAAGAGCTGCGCGCCTTGCTGATGGGCGAAAAACAGAGTGAAGCGCTGAAACTGGATTATGAAACGCTGACGCTGGACGTGGTTGCCTCCGACCTGGTGACGCTGCAGGCGCTAAACGCGGGTCGCCTGAAGGAAGCCGGCGCGGCGGATGCCACCTTCGTAACGCGTGTGATCAACGATAAGCCGTTGAATCTGGGGCAGGGTATCTGGCTGAACGACAGTGCTGAAGGCAACTTGCGCAGTGCTATCGCCGTGAGCCGCGCGGCCAGCGCGTTTGACGTAGACGGCGAACGTGCGGCCATGCTGGTGACCGTGGCGATGAACGATGAACAGCCGGTTTCCGTGCTGAAACGTCTGGGCGATCTGCTGTTGAACAACAAAGCTGAAAAACTGCTGAACGCTGATGCCTCCACCGTGCTGGCACTGCTGACCAGTGATGATGCGCTGACGGATGACGTGCTGACCGCAGAGTTCGTGGTGCGTAACGAACACGGCCTGCATGCCCGTCCCGGCACCATGCTGGTGAATACCATTAAACAATTCGAAAGTGAGATCACCGTGGCGAATCTTGATGGCACGGGCAAACCGGCCAACGGCCGTAGTCTGATGAAAGTTGTCGCGCTGGGCGTGAAGAAAGGTCACCGTCTGCGCTTCACCGCGCAGGGTGCGGATGCTGAACAGGCGTTGAAAGCGATTGGCGATGCCATCGCTGCGGGTCTGGGGGAGGGCGCATAATGAGCAGACGTGTTGCGACTATTACGCTGAACCCGGCTTATGACCTGGTGGGGTTTTGCCCGGAAATTGAGCGCGGCGAAGTAAACCTCGTGCGTACCACTGGCCTGCATGCTGCGGGTAAAGGGATTAACGTCGCGAAAGTGCTCAAGGATCTCGGTATCGATGTCACCGTGGGGGGATTCCTCGGTAAAGATAACCAGGATGGTTTCCAGCAGCTGTTCAGCGAGCTGGGCATTGCTAACCGTTTTCAGGTTGTGCAGGGTCGTACCCGTATCAACGTTAAGCTGACGGAGAAAGACGGTGAAGTAACCGATCTGAACTTCTCCGGCTTTGAGGTGACTCCGTCCGACTGGGAGCGTTTTGTGAACGATTCCCTGACCTGGCTGGGCCAGTTCGACATGGTATGCGTCAGCGGCAGTCTGCCGTCCGGCGTGAGCCCGGAAGCGTTCACCGACTGGATGACGCGCCTGCGCAGCCAGTGCCCATGCATTATTTTTGACAGCAGCCGCGACGCGCTGGTTGCGGGTCTGAAAGCCTCTCCATGGCTGGTGAAGCCAAATCGCCGTGAACTGGAGATCTGGGCCGGTCGTAAGCTGCCAGAATTAAAAGATGTGATTGACGCTGCCCATGCGCTGCGTGAGCAGGGTATCGCTCATGTGGTGATTTCGCTTGGTGCAGAAGGGGCGTTGTGGGTTAACGCGTCCGGCGAATGGATCGCCAAACCGCCATCGGTTGACGTTGTCAGCACCGTTGGTGCAGGGGATTCCATGGTTGGCGGCCTGATTTATGGTCTGCTGATGCGTGAATCCAGTGAACATACTTTACGTCTTGCCACCGCCGTTGCAGCCCTGGCCGTCAGCCAGAGCAATGTCGGTATTACCGATCGTACCCAGTTAGCCGCGATGATGGCGCGCGTTGACTTAAAACCTTTTAACTAACAGCAGGAGAGGAATAATGAAAACGCTGCTGATCATTGACTCCGGTCTCGGACAGGCTCGCGCCTATATGGCGAAGACCCTGCTGGGCGCGGCGGCACAAAAAGCGCATCTGGAGATTATCGATAATCCAGGTGATGCCGAACTGGCCATTGTCCTGGGCGATAAAATCCCGGCTGACAGTGCGCTGAATGGCAAAAAAGTGTGGCTGGGCGATATTAATCGTGCGGTGGCCCACCCCGAACTGTTCCTGAGTGAAGCGAAAGGTCATGCGTCTGTTTACAGCGCGCCTGTTGCCACGGCACCGGTTGCTGCAGCAGGACCGAAACGCATTGTCGCGGTGACGGCCTGTCCGACGGGGGTGGCTCACACCTTCATGGCGGCTGAAGCCATTGAAACCGAAGCGAAAAAACGCGGCTGGTGGGTAAAAGTTGAAACGCGTGGCTCTGTGGGCGCGGGCAACGCTATCACCCCTGAAGAAGTGGCGGAAGCCGATCTGGTGATTGTGGCGGCGGATATCGAAGTGGATCTGGCGAAATTTGCCGGTAAGCCGATGTACCGTACCTCAACCGGCCTGGCGCTGAAAAAAACCGCGCAGGAGTTTGATAAAGCGCTGGTGGAAGCGAAGCCGTATCAGGCTACCGGTACCGCGCAGACCGCGACGGAAGGGAAGAAAGAGTCAGCAGGCGCCTATCGTCACTTGCTGACCGGTGTCTCTTACATGCTGCCAATGGTGGTCGCGGGTGGTTTGTGTATTGCGCTGTCATTCGCATTTGGTATTACCGCGTTTAAAGAACAAGGGACGCTGGCTGCAGCATTGATGCAGATCGGTGGTGGTTCTGCGTTCGCGCTGATGGTACCTGTTCTGGCGGGCTTTATTGCCTTCTCCATCGCTGACCGTCCGGGCCTGACGCCGGGACTTATCGGCGGTATGCTGGCCGTCAGCACCGGCTCCGGATTTATCGGCGGTATCATTGCCGGTTTCCTGGCGGGTTACGTCGCGAAGCTTATCAGCGCGAAGCTGAAGCTGCCGCAGAGTATGGAAGCGCTGAAACCGATTCTGATTATCCCGCTGATTTCCAGTCTGGTGGTTGGGCTGGCGATGATTTACCTGATTGGTAAGCCGGTTGCAGGTATCCTCGCGGGCCTGACTCACTGGCTGCAAACTATGGGTACTGCGAATGCGGTACTGCTGGGTGCGATCCTCGGGGGCATGATGTGTACCGATATGGGTGGCCCGGTGAACAAAGCGGCGTACGCTTTCGGTGTTGGCCTGCTGAGTACCCAGACCTACGCGCCGATGGCTGCCATTATGGCCGCAGGTATGGTGCCTCCGCTGGCACTGGGTCTGGCCACGATTATCGCGCGTCGTAAATTCGACAAAGCGCAGCAGGAAGGGGGTAAAGCGGCGCTGGTACTGGGTCTGTGCTTTATCACCGAAGGGGCGATTCCATTTGCCGCCCGTGATCCAATGCGTGTTCTGCCGTGCTGTATCGTTGGTGGCGCGGTGACCGGCGCTATCTCCATGGCGATTGGCGCAAAACTGATGGCACCACACGGCGGTCTGTTTGTCCTGCTGATCCCTGGCGCCATCACACCGGTACTGGGTTACCTGCTGGCGATTGTTGCGGGTACGCTGGTAGCTGGTCTCTCTTACGCGGTGCTCAAACGTCCTGAAGCGGACGTGGTGGCGAAAGCGGCGTGATATAAATCCCCTCTCCCAGGGCAGAGAATTCTCTGCCCTTTTTTATTTCTGCATTTTGTGCCCTGTCTCTCAGGTTTTCCTGCCTTCCCGAATTATATCCATCAAAAAATGTGATTCTGTTCATAACTACTCGCTTTAGCGCTTGCAGCCAGATTCCGTTTGATCAAAACATGCGCAATACAAACACATGTTTGTTTGCAAACATAAGCTCTAATAGATTTTGGTGTCGTTAATCGCGACATCATTACTATGGCAATGCTTTGCCGGAGGGTGTGCTATGCGCAAAAAGGAATACATAGTAACAATCGGTTCAGCCAATATGGATGTGGCCGGATATTCACATGATTCACTCAATTATGCTGACTCCAATCCAGGGCGGATAAAATTTTCTCCCGGCGGTGTGGGAAGAAATATTGCCCATAATCTTTCATTGCTGGGTAAAGCATCATGGCTACTCACTGCAGTAGGCCAGGATTTTTACGGTGAAATGTTATTAACACAAACCCGTCAGAGTGGTGTCCACGTAGAAAAAAGTCTGTGTGTGCCCGGTGAAAATACATCCTGTTATTTATCACTGCTTGATAATACGGGTGAAATGTTAGTGGCTATCAATGATATGAGTATTTCCGAACATATTTCTGCCCGTTTTTTAGCGCAACATGCGGATTTTATTCATCACGCATCAGCAGTTGTTGCCGACTGTAATATCAGTGAGGAGGCGCTGGTCTGGATACTCGAAAATGCCGGCGGCGTACCGGTATTTGTAGATCCGGTATCCGCCTGGAAATGTATCAAAATTCGCAATCATCTCGACAAAATCCACACGCTGAAACCCAACCGACTGGAAGCCGAAACCCTCAGTGGGATTGCGCTTTCCGGACGTGACGACGCTGCGGATGTTGCCGCCTGGTTCCATGCGCATGGGCTAACGCGGCTGGTACTCAGCATGGGGGGGGATGGCGTTTACTACAGTCACGCCAACGGGGAGCATGGGTGGGCATTACCTGTTAAAACGCAGGTCATTAATGTGACCGGTGCAGGCGACGCCATGATGGCCGGGCTGGTCTCCTGCTGGGTAGATGGTTTGTCATTTATTGATTCCGTACGTTTCGCGCAGGGTTGCTCATCCATGGCGCTTGCCTGTGAATATACCAACAACCCTGATTTATCTGTTGAAAACGTTATTTCCTTACTGGAGAAATCCGCATGTCTGAATTAACACTGAATGCTGAATTACTGCAAATCTCACCAGAGGTACAGGACGCGCTTAAAAATAAAAAGCCGGTCGTCGCGCTCGAATCCACCATTATTTCTCATGGGATGCCTTTCCCACAAAATGCACAAACGGCAATTGAGGTCGAACAAACCATTCGTCAGCATGGCGCTGTTCCGGCAACTATTGCCATTATTGGCGGAATAATGAAAGTAGGCTTGAGTAAAGATGAAATTGAGTTATTGGGGCGCGAAGGGCACAGCGTCACAAAAGTCAGTCGCCGGGATTTACCGTTTGTCGTAGCAGCCAAAAAAAATGGTGCCACAACGGTTGCCTCCACCATGATTATTGCGGCGCTGGCCGGAATTAAAGTTTTTGCAACCGGGGGAATCGGTGGTGTTCATCGTGGTGCTGAACGCACGTTTGATATTTCTGCCGATCTTCAGGAGCTGGCACATACCAATGTCACGGTGGTGTGTGCGGGCGCGAAATCTATTCTCGATCTGGGGCTCACCACCGAATATTTAGAAACTTTCGGTGTCCCGTTAATTGGCTACCAGACAACCTCTCTTCCGGCATTTTTCTGTCGTACCAGTCCATTTGACGTGAGCATTCGTCTCGATACCGCAGAAGAGATTGCCCGCGCCATGCTCGTGAAGTGGCAGACGGGTCTGAACGGCGGACTGGTGGTGGCCAATCCGATTCCTGAATCATTCGCTATGGCAGAAGGCAAAATTAACGCAGCCATCGATCAGGCGGTACGAGAAGCTGAAGAGCAGGGCATCGTGGGCAAAGAAAGCACGCCTTTCCTGCTGGCCCGGGTGGCCGATCTGACCGGTGGCGACAGCCTGAAGTCTAATATACAGCTGGTCTTCAACAACGCCGTGCTGGCCTGCGAGATAGCGAAAGCCTATCAACGTCTCGCCTGCTAAAACCGTTCAGTCAGCATGCTGTCGACCACCAGGGGCAAACACAACTGAGGCCCGGCGACAACGCCGGGTTTACTGGCATGAAGGGAATTCGTAATGGATATCATGAGAAGTGTTGTGGGGATGGTAATTTTAC
The DNA here is from genome assembly GCF_020216105.1 of Enterobacter sp. K16B. Lineage (NCBI taxonomy): Bacteria > Pseudomonadati > Pseudomonadota > Gammaproteobacteria > Enterobacterales > Enterobacteriaceae > Enterobacter > Enterobacter sp. K16B. The sequence goes on along the minus strand of NZ_JAIWJZ010000027.1, from coordinate 34,948 downwards.
TGGCAATTGCGTTCCTGTTGTCAGTCAATAAAAAGCGTATCAGCCTGCGTACCGTGGGGGCTGCGCTGGTTCTGCAGATCGCCATCGGTGGGATTATGCTCTATTTTCCTCCCGGTAAATGGCTTGTTGAGCAGGCCGCGCTGGGCGTACATAAAGTCATGTCCTACAGTGATGCAGGGAGCGCCTTTATCTTTGGCTCGCTGGTAGGGCCGAAAATGGATGTTCTGTTTGATGGGGCGGGGTTCATCTTCGCGTTTCGTGTGTTACCTGCCATTATTTTTGTCACCGCCCTGATCAGTCTGCTCTATTACATCGGCGTGATGGGGCTGCTTATCCGATTTCTTGGCGGTATTTTCCAGAAAGCACTGCACATCAGTAAGATCGAATCCTTTGTTGCCGTGACCACCATCTTTCTCGGGCAAAACGAGATCCCGGCAATTGTGAAGCCGTTTATTGACCGTCTTAACCGCAATGAACTGTTCACCGCGATCTGTAGCGGTATGGCATCGATTGCTGGCTCGATGATGATTGGTTATGCCGGAATGGGCGTGCCGATTGATTATCTGCTCGCCGCATCGCTGATGGCCATTCCGGGTGGGATCCTGTTTGCGCGTATACTCAGCCCGGCGACGGAAGCGTCAAACGTCTCTTTTGATAACCTGTCATTCACTGAAACCCCACCGAAAAGCATTATTGAAGCTGCCGCGAGCGGGGCGATGACCGGGCTAAAAATTGCTGCGGGTGTTGCAACGGTAGTGATGGCGTTTGTCGCTATCATTGCGCTGATCAACGGCATGATTGGCGGCATTGGTGGCTGGTTTGGTTACGAACACACCACGCTTGAAGGGATTTTTGGTTATGTTCTGGCTCCTCTGGCCTGGATTATGGGGGTTGACTGGCATGAAGCAACGCTTGCCGGAAGCCTGATCGGTCAGAAGCTGGCAATCAATGAGTTTGTGGCCTACCTCAATTTCTCACCGTATCTGCAAACGGCAGGCTCTCTGGATGTAAAAACCATCGCCATTATCTCTTTCGCCCTCTGCGGTTTCGCCAATTTTGGATCCATTGGCGTTGTCGTCGGCGCATTTTCCGCCATTGCGCCACAGCGGGCGCCCGAAATAGCGCAGTTGGGAATACGGGCCCTGGCAGCAGCCACGCTTTCCAATCTCATGAGCGCGACGATTGCGGGTTTCTTCATCAGTTTATAAAGAATGACCCAGGCATTATGCCTGGGTTGTATTGAGCAGATAGAGGGCGTTATTAGCTGAAAGGGCAGGATTATTGAGGCTGACGCTGGCGCGTGATAAGGCAGCACACGCCATCGCGAAATTCGCACCGTCACGAAAATCGCTCCCTTCCAGAAAACTATAGAGAAGGCCCGCCATAAAACCGTCATCCGCGCCAAAACCGTCCACGACAGGATGCGCAGGCGGGAAGAGACGAAATTGTTCGCCATTCTTCTGGCTACAAAAAACCGATTCATCCTTCATGTAAACATAAACATGCTCAACCCCTTGCTGATGCAGAAAATCCGCTGCGCGGGCCAGGTCAGCATCGGTAATGACGGGATTGCCCCAGAGGATCTCCAGTTCCTTTTGGGTCGGCTTTAGGGTATGGATCCGTGAATACCAGGTCTTAATTTTTTCCGCTTTGAATTCAGAAACGGTATCAATAAAGACCGGAATATCATCCGCTATGGTAAAGACCCACTCCATCGCTTCCGGGGTGAGGTTGCAATCGGCAAGTATCACCCCGGCGTGACGGAGCAGATCCCGCGAGTTGTCCAGCAGTTGCGGCGTCAGCTTTTGCAGAATCTGTGTATCGTTTATCGCCAGCACCGTTTCATCCTGCTGGTTTGCGACGGAGAGGTAGGTTGACGTGTTATGTCCGTGTAAGCGGATACAGCTGGAGACATTTACCCCCGCCTGACGCGTTTGCTCCAGCAGTGTTTCGCCGTAAAAATCACTGCCTACCGCTGAAATTAAATGGACGTCTCTTCCCAGTAAGGCAAGATTATGCGCGATATTACGGCCCACGCCGCCAGCGGAACAGTGGATGCTGCCCGGATGAGAGGCCGATTGCGGATAGTGGATTTCCGCCGTGCCGCGAATATCCATATTGATGGCGCCGACCACCACGCAATACTCCCGTTCGGTGAGGATATATCCTTTACCTTTGATCATCCCCTTGCGCATCAGATCCATAATATGTGCCGCGACACGCGAACGGCTGATCTGCAAAATATCGGCGATTTCGTTTTGCTGAATAAGGGGATTACGCCGCAGGATCTTGAGTATCTGCTTCTCTCTTTCGTTCATTCTTACGCAACCGCCTGTTCTGTCTGCTGTGCTTTCAGCCAGGCAATCTCTTCCGCCCAGATATCCGGGTTAATGGTTTCCAGCACCATGGGGATCCCATCAAAACGGGCATCCTGCATGATAAAGCGGAATGCATCATGGCCGATATTACCTTCGCCCAGGCTGTGGTGGCGGTCAACGCGGCTGCCAAAGGCGCTTTTCGCATCATTCAGGTGCATACCGCGCAGATACTTAAAGCCAACAATGCGCCCGAACTCGTCGAAGGTGTTTTTCGTGGCTTCGGTGGTGCGCAGGTCATAACCGGCGGCAAAGGCGTGGCAGGTATCAATGCACACGCCCACGCGGGATTTATCTTCCACCCCGTCAATAATGGCCGCCAGATGTTCAAACTTAAAGCCGAGGTTGCTGCCCTGACCGGCGGTATTCTCAATCACCGCCGTCACGCCTTTAGTTTTATCCAGGGTGATGTTGATGGATTCGGCAATGCGCGCCAGACAGGCATCTTCGTCGATCTGCATCAGATGGCTACCTGGATGGAAGTTCAGCAGCGTCAGCCCCAGCTGTTCGCAGCGCTGTACTTCATCGAGAAACGCTTCGCGGGACTTCTCCAGCGCGTCCTGTACCGGATGTCCGAGGTTGATCAGGTAGCTGTCATGGGGGAGGATCTGACCCGGCCCGTAGTGGTATTTCTCACAGGCGGCTTTGAAATCATCAATCACATCCGTGGTGAGCGGCGCGGCGCGCCACTGGCGCTGGTTTTTGGTGAACAGGGCGAAAGCGGTCGCCTCAATTTCGGCGGCGCGAATGGCAGCATTGGCAAGGCCACCTGCAGCGCTGACGTGCGCTCCAACATATTTCATAAAGGGACTCCTGTTAAACCCACCATCGAAAAGGGCAATAATAGCGGATCTAAAAGGGGTTTACGTTATTGAATGTGCAGTCCGTTGATAATGAGACCTTTAAGATACGGCGTTCGCTGGAAGGTCCGCCGGACAGTTTGGTACAGTAGCCATTCTTGATCGGGGGCAATGGCGTCTCTGGATGAGATCGTATCAAACGGCATGTAGAAAGCAGGAAGCAGTGTAAGCCGTTCGAGTTGTTTCTCGTATTCGATTTCAGGAATGGGGAGTTGGATATCCCTTTTTAGCCCTGGATCATCATAGAACGATATCCAGTCATCCAGCAGTGTTCTATCGCCCGTTATAGCCGTGTATTTATAAGCGCTATTGAGTAGGCGTCACGCTCCGCACCGTAGCATCGTTCGTTGGCTCTTCTGTATAAATCCCAGATTGCTTTTTTTCTAACCTCAACCGACTGTGATTGAAGCCAGAAGTCAAACCAGTTGGCTTCAATTTTTCTAAACCGATCGCAGACATTTAGGCGATGCTCAAGTACTTCTCTGGCGCGAAGTTGTGCTGCTTCAAGATCATCAACTGGATTAGCGTATGCTTGTCGTGTCGAAGTTATTACAAGGAGGGTGAATAATAAATTAACGAAACGCACGATCCATGCACCTCCAGAAGTCAAGATCTTTACCGGTGGAAGAATATCCAGTTCCGAAAATGACTTTTCCTTAAAATGACACAAAGACAAACAGTTCAGCAGAGATTATTCATCTCCACTGAGCTGTTGATGGCAATTAGGAATTTTTCAGATTTTATTAATATTTTTGGAATCAATGCATTAACGCATCACGCTGTGCACCAGCAGGTTAATCGCGCCGCCACCGACAATCAGCCAGATGAAAAGCACCAGCGCCATCAGCAGCGGTTTCGCACCGGCTTTTTTCAGCGCACTGACGTGGGTGGTCACCCCCAGCGCCGCCATGGCCATCGCCAGCAGCACGGTATCCAGCGTCACCAGCATATCGACAACGGCTTTCGGCAGCAGGTGGAAGGAGTTGAAAATCGCCACCACGATAAACAGGATCGCAAACCACGGAATGGTGATTTTACTTTTCTCGCTGCCGCCCGCCGGAGCCAGCTGTTTAACCCGCGCGGCCAGGAAAATCAGGAACGGCGCGAGCATCATCACGCGCAGCATTTTGGCAATCACCGCCGCGTTTTCGGCTTCCGGATTAATCGCGTGACCTGCTGCGACCACCTGAGCCACTTCGTGCATGGTTGAGCCAATATAGATGCCATAGGTTTCCGGGCTGAACCAGTGGGCTACCAGCGGATACATCGCCGGGTAGAGGAAAATCGCCACCGTACCGAAGATTACTACCGTCGCCACCGCCACGGTCACTTTGCTGGCTTCGGCCTTCACGACAGGTTCCGTTGCCAGTACCGCCGCAGCGCCGCAAATACTGCTGCCTGCGCCGATTAACCAGCTGGTTTGCTTGTCCAGACCAAAGACTTTCTGGCCGATAAAGCAGGCCAGTAAAAAGGTACTGGTCAGGGTCAGGACATCGATGGCGATCCCGCTGACGCCAACGTCGGCAATCTGCGAAAAGGTGAGACGAAAGCCGTAGAGAATGATCCCGAGACGCAGCAGGTGCTGTTTGGCGAAGATCACGCCGCCGTCACAGGATTTCCAGATATGTGGGTAAACGGTGTTACCCACGACCATGCCGAGCAATATCGCCAGCGTTAAGGCGCTAAAACCTGCGCCGGCAACGGCGGGAATGCTTCCGCCCCATAACGCCACGCCGGTCACCGCGGCGCTGAGCGCAAGACCCGGCACGAAGTGCCACAATGTACGATGATGCTGTAAGGTGAGTTCTGACATAACCTTCTCCTTTGTCTGGCTAAAGGTTACGGCGCTCTGGCTTAAAAATAAAATTGATTATATACTTATAATCAATCTATATAAGTGGTAAGCAACCATGCACATTACATTGCGCCAGCTGGAAGTCTTTGCCGAAGTGCTGAAAAGCGGGTCGACGACGCAGGCATCGCAGATGCTGGCGCTCTCGCAATCAGCGGTTAGCGCAGCCCTGACCGACCTCGAAGGTCAGCTGGGCGTTCAGCTTTTCGACAGGGTAGGGAAGCGCCTGGTGGTCAACGAGCACGGGCGCCTTCTCTACCCGCGCGCGCTGGCCTTGCTGGAGCAGGCTATCGAAATCGAACAGCTGTTCCGTGAAGATAACGGGGCGATCCGCGTCTACGCCAGCAGCACCATCGGGAATTACATCCTGCCGGAAGTGATTGCCCGCTACCGTCGGGATTTTCCCACCCTGCCGCTGGAAATGAGCGTCGGTAATAGCCAGGACGTCATCAACGCGGTGATCGATTTCCGCGTGGATATCGGTCTTATCGAAGGTCCCTGCCATAACGTCGATATCATTGCCGAGCCCTGGCTGGAGGATGAGCTGGTGGTCTTTGCGTCCCCGGCCTCGTCTTTATTGCAGGGCGAAGTGACGCTGGAGCGGCTGGCGCAGGCGCAGTGGATCCTGCGTGAGCAGGGCTCCGGCACGCGGGAAATTGTCGATTACCTGCTGCTGTCCCATCTGCCGCATTTCCAGCTGGGGATGGAGCTGGGGAACTCAGAGGCGATTAAGCACGCGGTGCGTCATGGCCTGGGCATCAGCTGTCTTTCACGGCGGGTCATTGCTGAGCAGCTTGAGACGGGGTCGCTGGTGGAAATTCCCGTTCCGCTCCCGAAACTGGTGCGCACGCTGTGGCGCATTCACCATCGTCAGAAACACCTCTCCAGCTCGCTGCAGCGTTTTCTGCGCTATTGCGAAATCTAAACGCGTCCCTCACCCCAATGGGGAGAGGGAAAAATTATGCTTTACTTATAATCCTGGCCGCGTCATGAAGCTCTCTTATAACTGAGTATTTCTGCCGGAAGGAATCCGGATCGTCTGCTACAATCGCGCCTCATTTATTAAATGGACAGCATTTTCATATGGTTTCAGAAATTAAAACCACAGAAGCGCCCACGCTCCGTCGTGAACTCAAGGCGCGTCACCTGACGATGATCGCCATTGGCGGTTCAATCGGTACAGGTCTTTTCGTTGCCTCTGGCGCAACGATTTCGGCAGCAGGCCCGGGTGGGGCGCTTTTCTCTTATATCCTGATTGGCCTGATGGTGTACTTCCTGATGACCAGTCTGGGCGAACTGGCCGCGTACATGCCGGTGTCAGGTTCGTTTTCGACCTACGGTCAAAAATACGTTGAAGAAGGTTTCGGTTTCGCGCTGGGCTGGAACTACTGGTACAACTGGGCGGTCACCATCGCCGTTGACCTCGTCGCTGCACAGCTGGTGATGAACTGGTGGTTCCCGGATACGCCGGGCTGGATCTGGAGCGCACTGTTCCTGACCGTCATCTTCCTGCTGAACTACATCTCCGTGCGCGGTTTCGGCGAAGCGGAATACTGGTTCTCTTTGATCAAAGTGGCAACCGTCATCATCTTTATCGTCGTCGGTGTGGCGATGATCGTTGGTATTTTCAAAGGTGCTGAACCTGCGGGCTGGAGCAACTGGACAACAGGCGATGCGCCGTTTGCCGGTGGTCTTTCGGCAATGATTGGCGTGGCAATGATTGTCGGCTTCTCCTTCCAGGGGACTGAACTGATTGGTATCGCTGCCGGTGAGTCTGAGAACCCGGAAAAAAATATTCCGCGTGCGGTTCGTCAGGTCTTCTGGCGTATCCTGCTGTTCTACGTGTTCGCTATCCTGATTATCAGCCTGATCATTCCATACACCGATCCAAGCCTGCTGCGCAATGACGTCAAAGACATTAGCGTCAGCCCGTTCACGCTGGTCTTCCAGCACGCCGGTCTGCTGTCTGCGGCGGCAGTGATGAACGCCGTGATCCTCACCGCCGTGCTTTCTGCCGGTAACTCCGGGATGTACGCATCCACCCGTATGCTCTACACCCTGGCCTGCGACGGTAAAGCCCCGCGTATCTTCGCGAAACTGTCCCGCGGCGGCGTTCCACGTAACGCGCTGTACGCAACAACGGTAATCGCCGGTCTGTGCTTCCTGACCTCCATGTTTGGCAACCAGACGGTATACCTGTGGCTGCTGAACACCTCGGGGATGACGGGCTTTATTGCCTGGCTGGGGATTGCCATTAGCCACTACCGTTTCCGCCGTGGCTATGTCAAACAGGGCTATGACATTAACTCGCTGCCGTATCGTTCCGGCTTCTTCCCGCTGGGTCCTATTTTCGCCTTCATTCTGTGTCTGATTATTACGCTGGGACAGAACTATGAAGCGTTCCTGGCGGATACCATTGACTGGGGCGCCGTCACGGCAACCTACATTGGTATTCCGCTGTTCCTTGTCATCTGGTTTGGTTACAAACTGACGAAAGGAACACACTTCGTTCGCTACAGTGAAATGGAATTCCCGGAACGATTTAAACAATAACCGCACTCCCTCTCTTTTAACCCGCTCATTCGAGCGGGTTTTTTTATCCCTGTAGGCTGAAACAAAGATATATTTTTTAACAATTTAATTGATAATAATTATCGTTTGCTTTATCGTTATCAAAAATAAGCGTGTCACCGACCCACCGCAGATGTGGGCGGCAAGGAAGACGCTGTGAGTGATGATTTGATGTAGTTGTATTTACCTCATGGAGATATGGAATGTTTAGGTTGAATCCCTTCGTCAGGGGAGGACTTTGTGCGTCCGCAATGTCCCTGGCCCTGCCTGTTATCGCAGCAGAATCCGGCGACACAATGGTTGTAACGGCCTCCGCAACCGAGCAAAACCTGAAAGATGCGCCAGCCAGCATCAGCGTGATTACGCAGGAAGATTTGCAGCGCAAACCCGTTCAGAACCTGAAAGATGTGTTACGGGATGTGCCGGGCGTACAACTCACGAGCGAAGGGGACAACCGTAAAGGGGTAAGTATTCGCGGTCTGGACAGCAGCTATACGCTGATCCTGGTCGACGGCAAGCGCGTTAACTCCCGCAACGCGGTTTTCCGCCATAATGATTTCGACCTCAGTTGGGTGCCGGTTGACGCCATCGAACGAATCGAAGTGGTGCGCGGGCCGATGTCCTCGCTTTATGGCTCCGACGCGCTGGGCGGCGTGGTGAACATTATCACCAAAAAAATCGGTCAGAAGTGGACGGGCACCCTGAGCGCCGATTCCACGATTCAGGAACATCGCGATCGCGGTGACACCTACAACGGTCAGTTTTACACCAGCGGTCCGCTGGTGGACGGTCTGCTGGGGCTGAAAGCCTACGGTAGCCTCGCGAAGCGTGAGAAAGACGGCCAGCAGAAATCCTCTACCACGGCGAGCGGTGAAACGCCGCGCATCGAAGGCTTCACGAGCCGCGATGCTAATGTCGAATTCGCCTGGACGCCGTCCGAAAATCACGACTTTACGGCGGGCTATGGTTTCGACCGTCAGGATCGTGACTCGGATTCCCTCGACAAAAACCGCCTTGAGCGTCAGAACTACTCCCTCAGTCACAACGGTCGCTGGGGCATCGGCAACAGTGAGCTGAAGGTATACGGCGAGAAGGTTGACAACAAAAACCCGGGCAACAGCAACCCTATCACCTCTGAGAGCAACGCAGTGGACGGGAAATACGTGCTGCCGCTGGGCGAAATCAATCAGTTCCTGACCTTCGGCGGTGAATGGCGTCATGATAAGCTGAAAGATCCGGTCAACCTGACTGGCGGTTCCAGCAGCAGTACCTCGACAAGCCAGTATGCTCTGTTCCTGGAGGATGAGTGGCGTATCTTTGAACCTCTGGCGCTGACCACCGGTATCCGTATGGATGACCATGACACCTATGGCGATCACTGGAGTCCGCGGGCGTATCTGGTGTATAACGCGACCGATACCGTAACGGTGAAAGGGGGCTGGGCTACCGCGTTTAAAGCGCCGTCACTGCTGCAGCTGAGCCCGGACTGGGTCAGCGGCTCATGCCGCGGTGCCTGCGAGATTGTCGGTAACCCGGAGCTGAAACCGGAAACCAGTGAGAGCTTCGAATTCGGTCTCTACTACAGCGGGGAAGAGGGCTGGTTAGAGGGCGTACAGGCCAGCATTACCACCTTCCAGAATAATGTGGATGACCGCATCAGCATTAGCCGTACGGCCAATGTGAAGCAGGCCCAGAGCTACCCTAACTACGTTGGCCTGAATGCGGACGGTGAACCGATTTTCCGCTATTACAACGTTAACAAGGCGCGTATCCGCGGGGTGGAGACGGAGCTGAAATTCCCGCTGGCGGAAGAGTGGAAAGTGACGCTGAATTACACCTATAACGATGGTCGTGATATCAGTAACGGCGGCAACAAACCGCTGTCCGATCTGCCATTCCACACGGCCAACGGTACCGTTGACTGGCAGGCGACCCAGGACTGGTCGTTCTACGTTCAGGGCAACTACACCGGCGAGAAACGCGCGTTGACCAGCAGTGCCCCTACGCCGGGTGGCTATGTCATCTGGAATACCGGTGCGGCGTGGCAGGCAACGAAAAGCGTTAAGCTGCGCGCGGGCGTGCAGAACCTGCTGGATAAAGACCTGAGCCGTGATGATTACAGCTATACAGAAGATGGCCGTCGTTACTTCGTGGGTGTGGATTACAGGTTCTGATCCAGTCTGGTGCCGGGTGGCGGCTGCGCCTTACCCGGCCTACAAAAAGGCACAAGCTTGTAGGCCCGGTAAGCGAAGCGCCACCGGGCAAAAAAGGCCGCACTTACCCGAACAAATGCTCCGCATGGAAGCGGAGATGATCCTCAATAAAGGATGCGATGAAGTAATAGCTGTGATCGTATCCCGGTTGAATACGCAGCGTCAGCGGCCAGTCTTTCTGGCGTGCCGCTTCTGCCAGCACCGCGGGCTGTAGCTGCCCGGCAAGGAACTGATCCGCATCTCCCTGATCGATAAGGATAGGAAGGGCATCTTCCGGTTTGCTGTTCAGCATCAGCGCACAGCTGTCCCATGCCAGCCATTTTTCCGCATCGTCACCCAGATAGTGGGTAAAGGCTTTTTGCCCCCATGGCACCTGGGTGGGGTTCACGATAGGCGCAAATGCCGACACGCTGACGTATTTTCCCGGGTTTTTCAGCGCCATGATCAGCGCCCCGTGACCGCCCATCGAGTGGCCGCTGATCGCGCAGCGCTGGCTGACCGCAAACTGAGACTGCACGAGGGCAGGAAGTTCATCGCGAATGTAATCATACATACGGTAGTGGCGCGCCCAGGGCAGTTCGGTGGCATTCAGATAAAAGCCGGCGCCTTTGCCAAGGTCGTATCCCGCATCGTCGGCCACATCATCGCCACGTGGGCTGGTGTCCGGCATGACCAGCGCAATACCCAGTTCGGCAGCAATACGCTGCGCGCCCGCTTTGGTGGTGAAGTTTTCGTCGTTGCAGGTCAGGCCGGAAAGCCAGAACAGAACCGGCGGGTTTTCCGTCGGGGGCAGGAAAATGCTGAACGTCATCGCACAGTTCAGAACGGTGGAGTCGTGCCGCCAGCGCTGCTGTCGACCTTCAAAACAACGGTGCTCTTCGAGCAGTTCCATGCTGGGCTCCTTAATGAGAATGTGCAGTCATAAAACCCATAATACAGCGTTTTCATTAACCTGTGAGCAACTTTCACTTTCGTCAGACGACGAGATGCTGCATCATAAATTTACTTTTCTTTAACATTTGGAGCGTTCATGGCGCTGCGTATTGCGCTCAGTGGGTTCGTCGTTCTGGTGGTGGCAATGGGAATCGGGCGCTTTGCCTTTACCCCTCAGGTGCCGCTGATGATAGCTGCCGGGCAGCTTACGCTGACCAGCGCGGGTCTGGTGGCGGCGATGAACTATCTGGGCTATCTGGTGGGTGCGTGGGATGCGATGCGCGCCCACCGCTTTGTTGAAATGCGTCTCTGGCTGGGCATCGCGGGGGCGGTGGCGTTGACGCTACTCTCCGCGGCGGCGGATAACGCCGTTGTACACGGTCTGCTGCGCTTTGTGATTGGCTGCATGAGCGGCTGGTCTATGGTGCTGATTGCTGCCTGGACCAACGAACGCCTGGGCCAGTTGGGCAAACCGGGCCTGAGCGCCGCCGTGTTTGCCGGACCCGGAGCAGGCATTGCCCTGAGCGGGCTGCTCGCCGTCTATATTCAGGCGAAATCCCTTTCGGCCGGTGCGGCATGGCAAATTTACGGCGTGCTGGCGCTGGTGTTGATTGCGCTGGTGGCACGCTACCTGCCGCGAGCCGGACAACTTCATCGACCCGGCACCGCACCGGAGCCGCTGGTACTGACGGCAGATTTAAAACGCCTGGTCTGGAGCTACAGCCTGGCCGGGTTTGGGTACATTCTGCCGGCGACCTTTTTATCGCAAATGGCGGCCGTACGTTTTCCCGGCAGCCTGTTTGCCCAGTTCGTCTGGCCGATTTTTGGTCTCGCCGCCGTGGTGGGCATTGCGCTCAGCATTCTGTTACGTCACACCTCAACGGCTAACCGCCGGCTGGCTATCGTGCTGTGGCTTCAGGGGGCCGGCGTGCTGGCGGCCTGGCTGCTGCCCGGAATTGGCGGATTGCTGACAGGCGGGCTACTGGTGGGCGGCGGGTTCCTCTGCGCCGTTCAGCTCTCGCTGCTGTACGGCCGCGAACTGGCTCCGGAGCACACGCGGTATATGGCAGGTTTGCTCACGACCGGGTATGCCATAGGCCAACTGGTAGGGCCGGTAACCTCAGCGTTATCGACCTGGCTTACCCACCGGCTGGAGCCTGCGCTGGGCCTGGCGGGCGTTGCGCTGTTCGTCGGCGGTGCCCTGGTGTGGAATCGTCACGCTGAAAGGCAACAGCAATTGCAATAATTATCGTCGTGAATACTGGATTATGTGCGCGGCCCCACGCACAATGAGCGCATACTTTTGCCACAACGAGGGCAAAAGACGCCACACCTGCAGGAGAACAAAATGTCATCACTCAGTAAAGAAGCTGCCCTGGTCCATGAAGCCCTGGTTGCGCGCGGTCTTGAAACGCCACTGCGTCCGCCCGTTCAGGATATGGACAATGAAACCCGCAAGCGTCTGATTGCCGGTCATATGACCGATATCATGGAGCTGCTGAATCTCGATCTGAGTGACGACAGTCTGATGGAGACGCCGCACCGCATCGCGAAAATGTACGTCGACGAAATTTTCTCTGGCCTGGATTACGCCAACTTCCCGAAAATTACCGTCATCGAAAATAAGATGAAAGTGGATGAGATGGTGACGGTGCGTGATATCACGCTGACCAGCACCTGCGAACACCATTTCGTCACTATCGACGGTAAAGCGACCGTGGCGTATATCCCTAAAGATACGGTGATTGGCCTGTCGAAGATCAACCGCATCGTGCAGTTCTTTGCGCAGCGTCCACAGGTGCAGGAGCGTCTGACGCAGCAGATCCTGACCGCGCTGCAAACGTTGCTCGGCACCAATAACGTGGCCGTCTCAATCGACGCGGTTCACTACTGCGTGAAAGCGCGCGGCGTGCGTGATGCCACCAGTGCGACTACCACTACCTCGCTGGGTGGGCTGTTTAAATCGAGCCAGAATACCCGCCAGGAGTTCCTGCGCGCCGTTCGTCACCACAACTAAGTCTTACAGGGCAGGGACCATGGAGCGAAACGTCACGCTCGATTTTGTTCGCGGCGTCGCCATTCTCGGTATCCTGCTGCTTAATATCAGCGCCTTCGGTCTGCCGAAGGCGGCCTATCTTAACCCTGCGTGGTATGGCGATATCACGCGCAGTGATGCCTGGACGTGGGCGATCCTCGATCTCTTCGCGCAGGTCAAATTTCTTACGCTCTTTGCCCTGCTGTTTGGCGCAGGCCTGCAGCTCCTCCTCAGGCGCGGCACGCGCTGGATCCAGTCGCGTCTGACGCTGCTGGTTATTCTCGGGTTTATCCACGGGCTGTTCTTCTGGGATGGCGATATTCTCCTCGCGTATGGCTTAGTCGGGCTCATCTGCTGGCGTCTCATACGCGATGCGCACAGCGTAAAAAGCCTCTTTAACACCGGCGTAATGCTCTATGTCATGGGGCTGGCAGTGCTGCTGCTGTTGGGGATGATCTCGGGCGAGGCGACAAACCGTTCCTGGATCCCGGATGCCGCAAACCTGCAGTACGAGCAATACTGGAAGCTGAAGGGCGGTACGGAAGCAATAAGCAACCGTGCGGATATGCTGGGCGATAGCCTCCTTGCGCTGGGCGCGCAATACGGCTGGCAGCTGGCGGGAATGATGCTGATGGGCGCGTCACTGATGCGCACCGGTTGGCTGAAAGGCGAATTCAGCCTGCGCCACTATCGCCGCACCGGCATCGGGCTGGTGCTGCTCGGCGTGCTGATTAACCTTCCGGCGGTGATGGCGCAGTGGCACCTTCACTGGGATTACCGCTGGTGCGCTTTCCTGCTCCAGGTGCCGCGTGAGCTGAGCGCACCGTTCCAGATCATCGGCTATGCGGCGCTGATCTATGGCTTCTGGCCGACGCTTTCTCGCCTGTGGATGGTCAGCGCTATCGCCTGCGTGGGGCGCATGGCGTTAAGCAATTACCTCCTGCAAACGCTTATCTGCACCACGCTTTTCTATCGCTTTGGTCTGTTTATGAAATTCGACCGCCTCGAACTGCTGGCGTTTGTTATCCCGGTCTGGGCGGTAAACCTGGCGTTTTCTGTTCTCTGGCTACGCTATTTCCGCCAGGGGCCGCTGGAGTGGGTATGGCGTCAGTTAACCGCACGTGCTTCAGGGATATCATTGAAAAATACATCCAGATAACGATCTGGATCACAATCATTAACAAAACGGATGTAAGCGTTTTCATGAGTGTGAGCTTCTTCACGTAGTCCCCTTTCTCTCACTGCCAAAATAGCCACCTTGCTAAACACAGGGGGTGTCTGTGAGTTGCTGCAATCCTTTGAAGGATGGTGAATATGATCACCATTCGTGACGTCGCCCGTCAGGCGGGCGTTTCTGTGGCTACCGTCTCGCGTGTCCTGAACAACAGCGCGCTGGTCAGCCCTGAAACCCGTGAAACCGTAATGAAAGCCGTGACTCAGCTTGGGTACCGGCCAAATGCCAATGCCCAGGCGCTTGCGACGCAGGTCAGCGACACCATCGGCGTGGTGGTAATGGATGTATCGGACGCCTTTTTTGGTGCGCTGGTGAAAGCGGTCGATGTGGTCGCCCAGCAGCATCAGAAATATGTCCTGATCGGCAATAGCTATCATGAGGCGGAAAAAGAGCGCTATGCCATCGAAGTGCTGATCCGTCAGCGCTGTAACGCCCTGATTGTCCACTCTAAAGCCCTGAGCGACGAAGAGTTAATCGGGTTTATGGATCAGATCCCAGGCATGGTGCTGATCAACCGCATCGTTCCGGGCTATGCCCACCGCTGCGTCGGGCTGGATAACGTCAGCGGCGCGATGATGGCCACCAAAATGCTCATCAACAACGGCCATCAGCGGATCGGTTATCTGGCCTCCAGCCACCACATTGAAGATGACGAACTGCGGCGCGAGGGGTGGCAGAATGCCCTGAAAGAGCACGGCATTACGCCATCCGAGAGCTGGGTAGGAACCGGTACGCCGGATATGCAGGGCGGTGAGGCGGCCATGGTGGAGCTGCTGGGCCGCAATCTCCAGCTTTCAGCGGTGTTTGCCTATAACGACAGCATGGCGGCCGGAGCCCTGACGGCGCTGAAAGATAACGGTATTGCGGTGCCACAGCATTTATCACTCATTGGTTTTGACGATATCCCGATTGCCCGTTACACCGACCCGCAGCTGACAACGGTGCGTTACCCTATAGCCTCTATGGCGAAACTGGCGACTGAACTGGCGTTACAGGGGGCGGCAGGGCTACTGGATCCGGGGGCAACACATTGTTTCATGCCGACTTTAGTACGTCGTCACTCCGTTGCGGCCCGGCAAATTGTGGTTCCGATCACTAACTGATTACATGGGGTGATGTAACCGTTTTCAATCTGTGAGTAAATTCACAGTATCTTAACAAGGCGCTGACTATGATGTCAGCGTTTTAGGGGCTGAAACGCTATGTAACAGTGATTATTCACTTTCACTATAGCCAACGTGCCGCAAACAACGAATAAAACGCATTTCTGGAGCGTTACCGAACACGGAAGATAGAAATTTTATAAGTGAACTTCGGCTGTCAGTAACGTTTTATTAACACCTGCCCGCCGATCGTTATTCACAAGAACTACCCTGCATAAAAAAAACCGGAGATACCATGAATAAGAAGGTGTTGACTCTGTCTGCTGTAATGGCAAGCATGCTTTTTGGTGCAGCAGCGCACGCTGCGGATACCCGTATTGGTGTGACCATCTATAAATACGACGACAACTTCATGTCTGTTGTGCGTAAAGCAATTGAGAAAGATGCTAAAGCAGCGCCAGACGTTCAGCTGCTGATGAATGACTCCCAGAACGACCAGTCCAAACAGAACGACCAGATCGACGTTCTGCTGGCGAAAGGCGTGAAAGCCCTGGCCATCAACCTGGTTGACCCGGCGGCAGCAGGCACGGTGATTGAAAAAGCGCGCGGCCAGAATGTGCCGATCGTCTTCTTCAACAAAGAACCTTCTCGCAAAGCGCTGGACAGCTACGACAAAGCGTATTACGTCGGTACCGACTCCAAAGAGTCCGGCATTATTCAGGGCGATCTGATCGCGAAACACTGGGCGGCAAACCCGAACTGGGACCTGAACAAAGACGGTCAGATTCAGTTTGTGCTGCTGAAAGGCGAACCCGGCCATCCGGATGCGGAAGCCCGTACCACTTACGTTATCAAAGAGCTGAATGACAAGGGTCTGAAAACCCAGCAGCTGGCGTTAGATACCGCGATGTGGGACACCGCTCAGGCGAAAGATAAGATGGACGCATGGCTGTCCGGCCCTAACGCCAACAAAATTGAAGTGGTTATCGCCAACAACGATGCGATGGCAATGGGTGCGGTAGAAGCGCTGAAAGCTCACAATAAATCCTCCATCCCGGTATTCGGCGTGGATGCGCTGCCAGAAGCGCTGGCGCTGGTTAAATCCGGTGCGATGGCCGGTACCGTGCTGAACGATGCCAACAACCAGGCGAAAGCGACCTTCGATCTGGCGAAAAATCTGGCCGATGGCAAAGGCGCGGCAGACGGCACCAACTGGAAGATTGACAATAAAATCGTTCGCGTGCCTTACGTGGGCGTAGACCAGTCCAACCTGGCTGAGTTTATCGGTAAATAAGAGTATTAAATTGTCTTCACTGGGCGCAATTCGTTGCGCCCTTTTATAACGCGATATGCGAGGCCAACAAGGTATAATTATGGTCAGCACAACTACTCCGTCATCCGGTGAATACCTGTTGGAAATGAACGGCATCAACAAGTCATTTCCCGGCGTTAAGGCACTCGATAACGTTAATTTAAAAGTTCGTCCTCACTCTATTCATGCTTTAATGGGGGAGAACGGTGCGGGTAAATCAACATTATTAAAATGCCTTTTTGGGATCTATCAAAAAGATTCTGGCAGCATTCTTTTTCAGGGGAAAGAGATCGATTTCCATTCAGCGAAAGAAGCACTGGAAAACGGTATCTCGATGGTTCACCAGGAATTAAACCTGGTACTGCAGCGTTCAGTTATGGATAACATGTGGTTGGGACGTTATCCCACCAAAGGTGTTTTTGTCGATCAGGACAAAATGTATCGAGACACCAAAGCGATTTTCGATGAGCTGGATATTGATATCGATCCGCGCGCCCGCGTGGGAACATTATCCGTATCCCAGATGCAGATGATCGAAATTGCTAAAGCCTTCTCCTATGATGCGAAAATCGTCATCATGGACGAACCGACATCGTCACTGACGGAAAAAGAGGTTAATCACCTTTTTACCATTATCCGTAAGCTTAAAGAACGCGGCTGCGGCATTGTGTATATCTCCCACAAAATGGAAGAGATCTTCCAGCTGTGTGATGAGATAACCATTCTGCGCGACGGTCAGTGGATTGCCACGCAGCCGCTGGAAGGGCTGGACATGGACAAGATCATCGCCATGATGGTTGGCCGTTCCCTGAACCAGCGCTTCCCGGACAAAGAAAACAAACCGGGTGAAGTGATCCTCGAAGTCCGCAACCTGACTTCGCTGCGTCAGCCCTCTATCCGCGATGTCTCCTTCGACCTGCACAAGGGTGAAATCCTGGGCATTGCCGGTCTGGTGGGGGCAAAGCGTACCGACATCGTGGAAACCCTGTTTGGCATTCGTGAGAAAGCCGAAGGCACGATTACGCTGCACGGCAAAAAGATTAACAACCACAACGCCAACGAAGCCATTAATAATGGTTTTGCGCTGGTAACGGAAGAGCGTCGTTCGACCGGTATTTATGCGTATCTGGATATTAACTTTAACTCGTTAATTTCTAATATTCGCAATTATAAAAACAAAGTCGGGCTGCTGGATAACTCCCGCATGAAGAGCGATACCCAATGGGTTATTGACTCCATGCGCGTGAAAACGCCAGGGCACCGCACTCAGATCGGTTCGCTTTCGGGCGGTAACCAGCAGAAAGTCATTATCGGCCGCTGGTTATTAACCCAGCCAGAGATTCTGATGCTGGATGAGCCTACCCGCGGTATCGACGTCGGCGCGAAGTTTGAAATTTATCAACTGATTGCCGAGCTGGCGAAAAAGAATAAAGGGATCATTATTATTTCTTCCGAAATGCCGGAATTGTTAGGGATCACAGATCGTATTCTGGTTATGAGCAATGGTCTCGTTGCCGGTATTGTTGACACCAAAACGACAACGCAAAACGAAATTTTGCGTCTTGCGTCTTTGCACCTTTAAGATCAGGGGCTCCTCATGAGTGGGTTAAATAAAAAAAGTTTTCTCACTTACCTGAAAGAAGGCGGTATTTACGTTGTTCTTTTAGTACTGCTGGCCATCATCATTTTCCAGGACCCTACGTTCTTAAGCCTGTTGAACCTGAGTAACATTCTGACCCAGTCCTCCGTGCGTATTATCATTGCGCTGGGCGTAGCGGGCCTGATCGTCACCCAGGGGACAGACCTTTCTGCCGGTCGCCAGGTCGGCCTGGCGGCGGTTATCGCGGCAACCCTGCTGCAGTCGATGGAAAACGCCAACAAGGTGTTCCCGGAAATGGCCACCATGCCCATTTTCGTGGTGATCCTGATTGTCTGCGCCATCGGTGCGGTGATTGGTCTGATCAACGGTATTATCATCGCCTACCTGAACGTGACGCCATTTATCACCACGCTGGGTACGATGATCATCGTTTACGGTATCAACTCCCTGTACTACGACTTTGTCGGTGCGTCTCCTATCTCGGGCTTTGACAGCGGCTTCTCAAGCTTTACGCAAGGGTTTATCGCGCTCGGCAGCTTCCGCCTGTCGTATATCACCTTCTATGCCCTGATTGCGGTGGCCTTCGTCTGGATCCTGTGGAACAAAACGCGTTTTGGTAAAAACATCTTCGCTATCGGGGGTAACCCGGAAGCGGCGAAAGTCTCCGGCGTCAACGTTGCCCTCAACCTGCTCATCATCTATGCCCTGTCCGGGGTGTTCTACGCCTTCGGCGGGATGCTGGAAGCGGGCCGTATCGGCTCTGCAACCAACAACCTTGGCTTCATGTATGAGCTGGATGCGATCGCAGCCTGCGTGGTGGGCGGCGTCTCCTTCAGCGGTGGTGTGGGTACCGTACTCGGCGTGGTGACCGGTGTGATCATCTTCACCGTCATCAACTACGGGTTGACCTATATCGGCGTAAACCCTTACTGGCAGTACATCATCAAGGGCGCCATCATCATCTTCGCGGTCGCGCTGGATTCACTGAAATACGCGCGTAAGAAGTAAGCCTCACTCGTCTCCTGCGGCCCGCTCAACGAGCGGGCTTTTTTATGCCCTAAGCCAGATTTGACTCCTCCCGGGTCACAATGCGCTCAAACCAGTCGAGTTCTGAGAGCTTGCAGGCAACCCACTGTTCAGAAAAGGCCTCACCCAGGCTGTCGGTGAGATATTGACAGCGGGCGAAGGTCTCAATCGCTTCCTGCTGAAACAGCGGCAGGTCGGGTTGGTCCTGCTGCGGTTCAGCCAACGCCTCCTCGTCGATATTTTCCAGCCCGTACAGCATGCCGGTCAGGAGGGTTGCAACCACCAGATAGGGATTGGCATCAGCCCCGGCCAGACGGTACTCAATGCGACGGTTGCTGTCATCCGAGCAGGGGATCCGCAGGGCGGCGGTACGGGTGTTATAACCCCAGGAGTGAAAGAGGGGTTCCGTCAGGTTTTTACGCAAACGACGAAACGCGTTGACGCCCGGGGCAAGAATGGCGACGGAGGCGGGCATCAGCGCCAGCTGGCCCGCGATACATAAACGCATCATGCTGTTAAGCGCATTCACCGGTGAGGCAAAGAGGTTGTTACCGCGGCTGTCGTTGAGGCTGAAGTGGACGTGAAAACCGCTGCCCGAGAGCTGGCTGAAAGGCTTGGCCATAAAGTTGGCCTGCAGGCCGTGTTTTTCCGCCACGTATCGGGCCAGGCGGCGCAGCGCCAGCACGTTATCACAGACCTCAACAACGTGATGACTATGCTTCAGGTTTAATTCGTACTGACCGGACTCGGCTTCCGCCACGATCCCGGTGAGCGGAATGCGCTGAAGGTGTGCCAGCTGTTCCAGTTCGTCAAACAGCGCCGCGTGCGCGCTTGGGGTATCCATATGAAAGCAGCCCTGATTTTGCGCATCCTGTCGCCCTTGTTCCGTCAGGTAGAACTCGATTTCCGGGGCAATAACCGGGAAGAGCCCGTGCTGGTGGAAGCGGGAAAGTACAGTCTGCAGGATCACACGCGGCTCCAGCGGGCAGGGTTTCTCGTCGCTGTCTTTCATCGTCAGCAGGATCTGCGCGTTGTGCTGTGGATCGTGTGGACAGGGACGCAGGGAGCCGGCGACGGGGACGCAAAGGCGGTCGGGTTCATCAGGCAGCGAGGCGGCGATTTGTCCTTTCTGGTCCATCGAATAGACGGAAAGCGGAAAATAACAGCCGTTTTCCAGCGTCAGCATGCTCTCTACCGAGAGGCGTTTGCCGCGCATCGTGCCGTTGATATCGTTCAGATAAACGTCAACGTGCTTCGTCTGCGGGTAGCGTTCCAGGTAATCGGCCACTTCCACGGCAATGTTGTGCTGCAGGGCATCAATTTTTTCATCAAGCCAGAGACCGGAATTCAGCGCGCCGGGGAGTGATAAACCGGGAAAGTTAAAATACGGGCGGAGACTTTTCAGGAAAAACGCATTCATTATCGAGTTCATAGTCATTCTTCAATGAAGCCGTAGCGGCAGTGAACTCAGCGTAAAAGAGCCAGCGTAAAGGCGGGATAAAAAGCGTCACGCCCGGCGTAAAGAAAGTATAAAGGCGGGCTATTTTTTCTCTTTTTTCTGCATATCAAGCAGTTGCTCTGGCGTCACCGCCGGGTAACCCTGAGCGTCTTCAGGCACTTCATGCATCGCCGGAATCGGCACCAGCGGGCCTAAGAAGCGCGGTTCGCGTTTGAAAATATAGAGGTCTGCCAGGGCGCCAAAGCGGGCACCAAATTCGCGAACGCGCACGCTGAGCATATCTTTTGGCGATGGCACCGCATAGCACTGCGCCTGAATACCCATATGCAGGGCGATAAACAGCGCGCGCTCGCAGTGGAAGCGCTGGGTGATGATGATGAAGTCGTTGGTGTCGAAGACTTTGCGCGTGCGCACGATGGAGTCGAGGGTGCGGAACCCGGCGTAGTCGAGGACGATATCAGCAGGGTCCACCCCCGCGGCAATCAAATCCTTACGCATCGTCACCGGTTCGTTATAGCTTTGCAGGGCGTTATCCCCGCTTAACAGCAGGTAGTTCACTTTGCCGCTGTTGTAGGCGTTCAGCGCGCCCTGGATGCGGTAACGGTAATACTGGTTGATGACGCCGGTGCGGTAATACTTGGCGGTGCCGAGCACCACGCCCACCTGACGGTAAGGCAGGTCCTGCAGGTCATCAAAGATGTAGGGGGCGGTTTTCCAGCTCATCCAGCGGTCGAGACCGAGCACGATCAACAGCAGTATGCCGACCAGGACAGACAGGCTGTAAAACACGCGCTTTAACATGCAGATGGCTCGTACCGAAGATGAATTTAACTCAGGCTACTTTACCCGCCTGGTTAGCGCAAGAAACAGCGACTCAACTGAGGGGTTTTTCAGCAAACTGGCGGGCATTTCTGCCCGCCGGAAGGAATCAGGCAAGCAGTACGCGGTCAATCGTCGTACAGCCCAGCGCCTTGAGCGTCGCGGCGGTGGCATCCCACTGAATCAGCGGCGCATCGGCTCTCTCTGCCAGAATGGCGCGCTGAATGTCAGGATAGTCATAGCCGTTCAGGCTCAGCAGGTTGAGGGCGCCCTGCAGCGGCGGCAGCGTTGGGTTAAACGCCGCGTTCTCCGCATAGCTGCCGCTAAAGATGCGCCCATCGCGGCACTGTAGCGCCACCCCGCTCGGGGACTTGCTGTACGGGGTATGGCTCTTGTTGGCAGCGCGAATGGCCGCCTGGGACAGGTCATCGCCGGACAGGGCGAAACCGTGGTCCTGCTCGTCCATCAGCAGCGTTTTGATCTCCAGATCTTTCGGGCCAAACGCGTCTGGCAGGTAATCCGCCAGCGTGTGCGGCGCGCGGCCCGGCAGGTTGATGCGCAGCTGCAGACCGCTGTTCAGCTCGTTCATAAACTGACGGCAGTGACCGCAAGGGGTGTAGTTCACGGTAATGGCGCTCAGTGCTTTTTCACCGCGCAGCCAGGCGTGGCTGATGGCGCTCTGCTCGGCGTGAACGGTTTGCTGCATGGTTGCGCCCAGAAACTCCATATTGCCACCGAAGTACCAGGTACCGCTGACCCCGCGTGCAATGGCACCGACGTTGAAGTGGGAAAGATCGGCCCGCGCGCAGGCGGCGGCCAGGGGCAGCAGTGCGAAAGCCAGCGCGTCTTCGTCCAGTCCCGTTGCCTGTTTCAGCATCGTGACCTGCTCCGCCGTCAACAGGGCGGGGAAGTGTGCATCTGCCAGAACGGGAGCCAGGGCTGACTGCAAATTCTCTGCAAGCTGGGCGAAAGCAGCTTGAAAACGTGGGTGCATGGCGTTTGCCTCATAAAGGTTAATGGATCGGTAGTTTACGGAGCCGTCAGGGCTTTATATGTGATCCACTTCTCATTATGTATGCAACTTATGAAATCAAAATGAAATTTGCGCGACGCATCGCAAATTTTAGCCCATCACCGCCAGAATCAGCGGGAAAATGAACGGGGCCAGCAGGGAGGTGATAATCCCGCAGATCACCAGCGCCAGGGAGCTAAACGCCCCTTCCTGATAATCCAGCTCCGCGCAGCGGGCGGTGCCCAGCGCATGCGAGGCGGTACCCATCGACAATCCCCGGGCAGCCTTCGTATGGATACGCATGGCGTTCAGCAGGGTATGACCAAATACCGCGCCAAGAATGCCAACGAAAATCACGCACATTGCGCTGATGGCCGGAATACCGCCGAGGCTGCCGCCGACTGCCATCGCGATAGGCGTGGTCACCGATTTCGGCAGGATAGACGCCGCAATCTGCGGGGAAGCCCCCATCAACAGCGCCACCGATGTCCCCGTAATCATTGCCACCAGGCTGCCGACAAAACAGATGGTGATGATGGATTTCCAGCGAGCGCGGATCTGGTGCAGCTGTTCATATAAAGGAAACGCCAGCGCGACAACGGCGGGCTGCAGCAGGTCGTTGAGGATTTTGCTGCCAGCAAAGTAGCGTTCGTAAGGAATGCCGGTGAGCAGCAGGAACGGGATAATCACCACCATCGCCACCAGCAGCGGGTTCAGCAAGGGCATTTTGAAACGTGCGGCAAGTTTACGTGCGGCGAAGAACACCACCAGGGTTAACGGCAGCGACCACCAGATATTGGCTATCATTTTTTTGTTTTCTCCCCGATCACGTTGCGTTCACCATGCACCAGATGCGAACTCCAGCTCACCACCAGGAAAACCACCAGCGTACTGACCGCGCAGGAGACCACGATCGGGCCGAACTGGGCTTTAAGCAAATCAAAATACTGCATCACCCCGACGCCGATAGGCACGAAGAGCAGCGCCATATAGCGAATAAGGACAAAGCAGCCGGGGTTGACCCACTTTGCCGGCAGAATTTGCAACGCCAGCAAAACAAAGAGGATCAGCATACCGATAATGCTGCCGGGAATAGTAATGGGCAGCAGCGACGCGATGAAAATCCCGGCATACAGGCAGGCGTAAATCAGGACGAATGCGCGCAGATATTGCCAGATAATGTTCAATGATTTACTCATGGTGAAAGTCCTTGCTGAAACGGATTCATCATACAATTAAACCTGAAAATGTGCCACGGATCACATCATGAAATTTGAGCATACCAGACATTCCGGAATGGAACGTCGTGCTTTCCACATACCCGGAGAGCAGATACTATAGCGCGTCTTTTTTACAGGTACTGCTATGCGTGTCTTACTGGCCCCAATGGAAGGCGTGCTCGACTCCCTCGTGCGCGAGCTTCTGACCGAGGTGAACGATTACGATCTCTGCGTGACGGAGTTTCTGCGCGTGGTCGATATGTTGTTGCCGGTAAAATCCTTCTTCCGCCTGTGCCCCGAGCTGCACAACAACAGCCGGACCTCTTCCGGCACGCTGGTGCGTATTCAACTGCTCGGTCAGTATCCGGAATGGCTGGCGGAAAACGCCGCCCGTGCGGTTGAACTGGGCTCTTACGGCGTGGATCTCAACTGCGGCTGCCCGTCGAAGCTGGTGAACGGCAGCGGCGGCGGAGCGACGTTGCTGAAAGATCCGGAACTGATTTATCGCGGCGCGAAAGCAATGCGTGAGGCCGTGCCTTCGCATTTGCCGGTGACGGTTAAGGTGCGCCTGGGGTGGGACAGCGATGCCCGGCAATTTGAAATCGCCGATGCGGTGCAGCAGGCCGGGGCTACCGAGCTGGTGGTGCATGGCCGCACCAAAGAGGATGGCTATAAAGCCGAGCGCATTAACTGGCAGGCGATTGGTGAGATCCGCAAACGTCTCTCCATTCCGGTGATCGCCAACGGCGAAATCTGGGACTACGAGAGCGCGCAGGCCTGTCTGAACGCCACCGGCTGCGATGCGGTGATGATCGGCCGCGGGGCGCTGAATGTGCCCAACCTCAGCCGGGTGGTAAAATATAACGAGCCGCGTATGCCGTGGGCAGATGTCGTCACGCTGCTGCAAAAATATAGCCGTCTGGAAAAGCAGGGCGACACCGGTTTGTATCACGTGGCGCGAATTAAACAGTGGCTGAGTTATTTACGCAAAGAATATGATGAAGCGCTGGGGTTATTTCAGGAGATCCGGACATTACAAACCTCCGCTGATATTGCCCGGGTAATTCAGTCGAAGTAATTAATTCATTTGATGAATAATTTTCTGTTTATGTAAATGTATAACAATTTACGGATTGCCACGCATTACTAAAAAAACAAATAACATCAAGCGTAATTTGCGCCTTTCTTTTTTGAGTCTATGGCGTAATGAAACGTTCTTTTATTTTATCTCTGAGTGCTCCTCTCGCGTTTGTACTGGTTGCCTGTGCGCCGGAACATGCCACGGTTTCCCCTCTCCAGGCCCGGACGGTAACGGCGTCGGTTAATACGGTTTTGCATCATCAGGACTGGCCGAAAAATGAGTGGTGGAAGGCGTATAACGATCCCCAGCTTAACCGTCTTATTGCAAAAGCATTGAACGATGCGCCGGATATGCAGATTGCCCGCCAGCGTATTACGCTTGCCGAAGCCCAGGCAAAAGCCACGCTGGCTGCCGACGGTCCGCAGATGGATTTTTCAGCGGATACCGAACGTCAGAAAATGTCCGCCGAAGGGCTGATGGGGCCCTTCGCTATTACTGACCCGGCGGCAGGTACCACCGGGCCGTGGTACACCAATGGCACCTTTGGCCTGACCGCCGGCTGGGATCTCGACCTGTGGGGAAAAAATCGCGCGCAGGTGGAGGCCCGAATAGGCAAAGTCAATGCGCAAAAAGCGGAGCTTGAACAAACCCGTCAGCTGCTGGCCAGCAGCGTGGCTCGGCTCTACTGGGAGTGGCAAACCCAGGCCGCCGCGGAGGATGTACTCGGGCAGATTAAACAAGAACAGGACAATATCATCGGGGCCGACCGCGAGCTGTATCTGCATGGGATTACCTCCTCCGTAGAGGGCGTCGAAACGGATATCAACGCCAGCAAAACCGAAGAGCAGATGGCTGAGGTGAGCGGCAAGATGAAAGCCATAGAGGCGCGTCTGGTCGCGCTGACCAATTCATCCACTTTAACACTTACCCGGCACGCCTTGCCGACGGTGGAAGCCTCGTTACCCTCGACGCTGGGATACGAACTGCTGGCACGCCGTCCGGATCTGCAGGAGGCGCACTGGTACATCGAAGCCTCCATGAGTGAGGTGGAGGCCGCCAGAGCGGCATTTTATCCTGACGTGAACCTGATGGCCTTCTTACAGCAGGATGCCCTCCACCTCAGCGATCTGTTCCGTGCTTCCGCGCAGCAGATGGGCGTGACCGCCGGGCTGACGCTGCCCATTTTCGACAGCGGCAGGCTGAACGCCAGCCTGGATATCGCGCAGGCGCAGAACAATCTCTCGGTGGCGAACTACAACAAAGCGGTGGTGGAGGCGGTTAATCAGGTGGCGCGCACGGCCAGTGACGTCGAAACGCTGACCGCGAAAAACCGTCATCAGCAACAGGTGGAAAAAGATGCGGCACGGGTGGTAGAGCTGGCGCAGGCGCGTTTTAGCGCGGGAATGATTGCCGGCTCCCGGGTCAGTGAAGCCAGAATCCCGGCGCTTAAAGAGCATCTCGCCGGATTAATGCTGAAAGGTCAGTATGTTGACGCCACGCTGCAGCTGACCTCGGCCCTGGGCGGTGGCTATCATCATGGCTAAAAAAGGCCATTATCTATACTTACCTCTTTGCTGTTTTTCAGGAGGTGAGTATGACCAGAGTAGCGATTGTTACCGCATCGGATTCCGGGATTGGTAAAACCACGGCGCTGATGCTGGCTGAGCGCGGGTTTGATATTGGCGTCACCTGGCACTCAGATGAAAACGGGGCGCTGGACACCTGCCGTGAAATCGAAGCGCAGGGCCAGCGTGCAGAGGCTATCCATCTTGATTTAAGTACTCTGCCGGAAGGCGCTGAGGCGATAGAATCGCTGATTGCGCGTTTTGGTCGACTGGACGTGCTGGTCAATAATGCCGGGGCGATGGCCAAAGCGCCGTTTCTGGATATGCCGTTTGACGACTGGCGGAAAATTTTCACCGTCGACGTTGACGGCGCGTTTCTCTGCTCGCAGATAGCGGCACGTCAGATGGTGAAGCAGGGGGAAGGGGGGCGGATTGTGAATATCACCTCGGTCCATGAGCACACGCCGCTGCCGGAGGCCAGCGCCTATACCGCAGCAAAACATGCGCTGGGAGGGTTAACGAAGTCCATGGCGCTGGAGCTGGTTAAGCACAACATTCTGGTGAATGCCGTCGCGCCGGGGGCGATTGCCACACCTATGAATGACATGGATGACAGCACGGTGAAAGAAGGTTCATTGCCGGAAATCCCGCTGGCAAGACCGGGGTATACCAAAGAGATCGCAAGCCTGGTGGCGTGGCTGTGCGATGGCGACGCCAGCTATACCACCGGACAATCGTTTATTGTCGACGGAGGATTTATGCTGGCGAATCCGCAGTTTAAGCCGGAGGGGTAGGACGTTCCCCTCACACTCTCCCTGTGGGAGAGTGTGAGGGCATCAGGCCGCACTCACTCCTCATCCTGCTTCTTCTCTCTGTGCCGCATCCACAGCCTGACCCCAATCACCGCCCCGACCACCAGAATCAACCACGCCCAGTGTTTCAGGTGCTGGTCGAGATTATGCAGCCATGGGCCAATCACTTCGCCCCCCACGTAACCGAGCGTGGTAAAAATCAGCGCCCAGGCAACAGCGCCAACAATATTGAGGGGCAGGAAAATTTTTGGTGGCAGGCGGCTGGCCCCAATCAATATCGGCCCTACGATTCGAAAGCCGTACATAAAGCGGGTGCCAATCACAAACAGGTAAGGGTGGCGCTGGATCAGCCGTTGCGCTCTGCGGATCTTCTTTTGATGCTTAGCAAAACGTTGCAGCAACGCAGGCCCGAAACGCAGTCCCAGAAAATAGAGCAGCTGATCGCCAATCATGCCGCCCAGCGCGACGGCGGCAACCACCAGCGGGAATTTTAACAGCCCCTGATGTGCGGCGACGCCGCCTAACAGCGTGATAGTTTCACCTTCTGCCACGCTCCCGACCACCAGCGCAGCGTATCCGTATTGTTCAATAAATCCGTTGATATCCATTACGTCAATATCATCTCCCTTAGTATGTCTCGCTTAATCATATACCCCATGAATCAACAGCGGGGAAATCAACGGAAATTTCCCACTGTACATAAAATAATCTAAAGCCTGCATTATACTTAAGGTATCGATGACGGGCCGACAACAAGGGGGCGCTATGAACCATGTCTGGGGACTTTTCTCCCATCCCGATCGTGAAATGCATGTCATTAAAAGTGAGAACGAAACGGTCTCGCATCATTACACGCACCATGTGCTGCTGATGGCTGCGGTGCCGGTAATATGCGCTTTTATTGGAACAACACAAATCGGCTGGAACTTCGGGGACGGCACCGTGGTTCAGCTCTCCTGGTTTACCGGGCTTTATCTGGCCATTCTCTTCTATGGCCTGATGCTGGCGGGTGTAGCGGTGATGGGGCGCGTTATACACTGGATGGCGCGTAACTACCCGCAACGTCCATCGCTGGCGCACTGTATGGTCTTCGCCGGATATGTCGCGACCCCGCTGTTCTTAAGCGGTATTGTTGCGCTCTATCCACTGGTCTGGTTGTGCGCGCTGATCGGTACCATTGCCCTCTTTTACACCGGTTATCTGCTGTATCTGGGGGTCCCAACCTTCCTCAATATCAATAAAGAAGAGGGCCTGAGCTTCTCCAGTTCAACGCTCGCCATCGGCGTGCTGGTCCTGGAGGCGCTACTGGCGCTGACGGTTATTCTTTGGGGTTATGGATACCGTCTCTTCTGAGTTCACTGCATTGCTGGCGTAAATGCCAGCAATGCAGCATCTGTTCACGATTATCCGCTGGCGACAACGCCCGGTGACCGCTATGATGCCGAAGCCAGCCTGTGTTTCTCCGTTGACACAGGCGGTGTACGTCATTACGTGCGTGAATAATTATCAGAAGTCTCACCATGCTGAAATTCCGAGTCTCTTTACTTAGCCTGGCGCTGTTGCTGGGCGCGTCCGCTGCCGTGCCAGCCGTCGCCAAAACGCCCGCGGTGACCACCGCTGCTGACCAGCCGCAAATTGCCTCCGGCAGCGCGATGATTGTTGATCTCAACACCAATAAGGTGATTTACGCCAGCCATCCGGACCTGGTACGCCCGATCGCCTCGATTACCAAATTAATGACCGCGATGGTGGTGCTTGATGCCCATCTGCCGCTGGACGAAAAGCTGAAAGTGGATATCAGCCACACGCCGGAGATGAAAGGGATCTACTCTCGCGTGCGTCTGAACAGTGAAATCAGCCGGAAAAATATGCTGCTGCTGGCGCTGATGTCGTCTGAAAACCGTGCGGCGGCGAGCCTTGCGCATCACTATCCTGGCGGCTATGACGCGTTTATCCGCGCGATGAACGCCAAGGCCAAAGCGCTGGGAATGAACAATACGCATTATGTTGAACCGACGGGTCTGTCGATCAACAACGTCTCCACGGCGCGCGATCTGACGAAACTGCTGATTGCCAGCAAACAGTACCCGCTGATTGGACAGCTTAGTACCACCCGTGAAGAGATGGCGACCTTTGCAAACCCGGCCTATACGCTGCCGTTCCGCAACACTAACCATCTGGTTTATCGGGATAACTGGAATATTCAGTTAACGAAAACCGGTTTTACCAACGCGGCAGGGCACTGTCTGGTGATGCGCACGGTGTTTAACGGTAAGCCTGTGGCGCTGGTGGTGATGGATGCCTTCGGCAAATATACCCACTTCGCCGACGCGAGCCGTCTGCGCACCTGGATTGAAACGGGAAAAGTTCAGCCTGTGCCAGCTGCGGCATTGACGTATAAAAAGCAGAAAGCGGAACAGATGGCGACGGCGCAGAACGACTGAGCCTCCTCTGCGCGCTGATGCCCTCACCCCGACCCTCTCCCACAGGGAGAGGGAGAAAACACTAAAAAACGGTAACCCAGGTTACCGTTTTGCTTTTATTCCGGCAGCGTCCAGTCCCCGTCGTTGAGTGGGCGCTGCATAATCACCGTATCCCGCCAGTCGCCTTTCTTGTATCCCACGCTGCGCAGCTGTCCGACAATCTCGAAGCCGTGCTTTTTATGCAGGCGCAATGAGCCGGCATTATTATTGCCGTCTCCCACCACGGCAATCATCTGCCGCCACGGGCCTTGCTCACAGCGTGCGATCAACGCAGACATTAATGCCGAGCCAAAACCGCGCCCGGTGATGCTGGCATCCACATAAATCGACTCTTCCAGGGTATAGCGGTAAGCGTGTCGCGGCCGGTAAGGGGTGGCGTAGCAATAGCCCACCACAATGCCGCGATACAGCGCGATTAACCACGGTAACCCGTGGTCAGCCACGCTTTTCATGCGATGACGCATTTCATCGATGGTGGGGGGAACTTCTTCAAAGGATGCGCGCCCGTGAAGCACATGCCAGGCATAGATGGCGGCGATGGCATGCACATCATCGGGAAGGGCGTCGCGCACTTCCAGTTCGGTCCGGATAAAACATCAACAGCCGACATGATGTGCCTGCTCCTCGTGATAGAAAGCCGGAGAAACGTTTCTCCGGCGACAGGCAGTTACTCTATTACGATTAAGTAGCGCTTAACAATCTCTCAAATTTGGCTGTATGAATTAATCAGATGCTTGCGTTATGCGCTGCTCCGCGTCTGTGCTCTCTTGCCAGTATTTCTTCCGCGTTGTTTTACCGATGCCGGGATTCATGCTGTTTGTAGGGTCATTCTCGCGATAAAACTGCTTAAGTGCGTCCGGGGCTTTATAAAGATGCCCGACGTTGTGTTCCGCAGGATATTGTGCGCCGCGTTCACGCAACAGGGCGAGCATCTGCTCCTTCAGCGCGTGCGCGTCGACCCCTTTTTTGACAATGTAGTCCTGATGGAAGACATAACACATAAAGTGGCCGTAATAGAGTTTGTGCACCAGCTTACTGTCAATTTCCGGCGGCAGGTGTTCAAACCACTCGGTGTCGTTGCGTCGCAGAGCGATATCCAGCGCCAGAATATCTTCCACCTCTTCGGAATGTACCGCCTGATAACGGATGGCGGCACCTGCGGCGGCAAAACGGTGCAGGAACGCTTTGCTGCCCTCTTCAGGCGTACAGGCAAAGAAATCCCCCTCGGCGGTCTTAAAGAATTCGCTCAGCCAGGACTGCGCTTCGGCAATCCCGTCCCCGGCCATTTTTAACAGCAGATGATGCTCGTACTTATCGCGCCAGGTTTTCATCCGCTCCGGTAAATGTGCCGGGAAAACGTTGCCCAGTTTCTGCATAAAGCGGTCGGTGAAGTGCGGTTTAAACAGGGGCACTTTCTCCAGCATCGCGTCGGTGCGGCCCTTCATGGTGAAGAAGAACGGCATTTTGTCGGTGCCGAGCTTGTCGATCATCAGAAACGTATCTTTGCCGTAACGCTCGGCGATGTCGTAAATGTCCCGGTGCATATACTCGCCCGCCACCGGCAGATTCGTGAATTCGCCCAGAATGTGTCGGCGGATCGCCGTCAGCACATCCGGCTGATTGGTCCCGATGTAAAACACCTGCTGCTTTTTCTCGGCCGGGAAGGTGTCGAGACGCACCGCGAACACCGCCACCTTGCCCGCGCAGCCGGAGGATTCAAACAGGCGATCCGGGTCGGCGTTGTAGCGCGCCGGCGTATCGGCGTTGATATCCCGCACGCGGGTCACATAGTCGTGATCGTGTGCATGACGGCCGTCGTGCTGAACGTCTTCATCCTTCACGCGATCGTCGTCGAGCTTGCTGAGGATCTGCTCCGGCGTGACGCCGAGATCGATACCCAGATGGTTAACCAGCGTCAGCTTGCCGTTTTCATCGATACGGGCAAACAAGGACATCTCGGTATAGGCGGGGCCGCGCTGCACCAGCGAGCCGCCGGAGTTATTGCAGATCCCACCGACCACCGAAGCGCCAATACAGGAGGAGCCGATCACCGAATGTGGTTCGCGGCCCAGCGGCTTAAGCGCTTTTTCGAGGGAGTAGAGCGTCGTGCCGGGGAAGGCGAGCACCTGCTCGCCTTTATCCAGCAGGTGCAGTTTGTCGAGGCGCAGGGTGCTAATGATCACAATGTCACGGTCGTAATCGTTGCCGTTCGGCGTTGAACCTTCAGTCAGGCCGGTGTTCGCCGCCTGCATTAAAATAATCTTGTCGGCGGCGACGCAGGCGCTCAGCACGCGCCACAACTCCAGCAGCGTGCCGGGGAAAACCACCGCCAGCGCCTCGCCCTGGCCGGAGCGGAAGCCCTTGCGGTAGCGGGCAGTTTTCGCCGGGTCGGTAAGCAGGTGAGAGGAGCCAACCAGGCGCGACAGTTCGTTAATAAAAGCCGTGTTATCGTTTGTTCGAACAGAAGACATTTTCCACTCCTTGTGGTGGGGCAAATTTCTCGCTGTAAAGCATAGCGCGATTAACTGTTAAGCGGTCGAGTATTCACGAGAAAAATCAGAGAATAACCCTGCAACGTTCAGAGGGTTTGTGGCACACTGCGCTTTTCGCACGGTATGGCCGAGATCGTCCGGCGGTTATTGATGAGAGAGTAAAACGACATGAAATGGCTATGTTCTGTAGGTGTCGCCGTCAGCCTGGCGCTGCAACCTGCGCTGGCAGAGGATTTGTTTGGTAACCATCCGCTCACGCCTGAAGCCCGGGACGCGTTTGTCACGGAATTGCTCAAGAAAATGACGGTCGATGAAAAGATCGGCCAGCTGCGTCTGATCAGCGTCGGTCCGGATAACCCAAAAGAGGCGATCCGCGAGATGATCAAAGACGGGCAGGTTGGCGCCATCTTTAATACCGTCACCCGTCAGGATATCCGCAAGATGCAGGATCAGGTGATGGATCTCAGCCGCCTGAAAATTCCACTGTTCTTCGCCTATGACGTGGTACACGGCCAGCGTACCGTCTTTCCCATCAGCCTAGGCTTAGCCTCCTCGTTTAACCTCGACGCGGTGAAAACCGTGGGGCGCGTATCGGCTTATGAAGCCGCGGACGACGGCCTGAACATGACCTGGGCACCGATGGTGGATGTCTCGCGCGATCCGCGCTGGGGTCGTGGCTCGGAAGGCTTCGGTGAAGATACGTATTTAACTGCCACAATGGGCAAAACCATGGTGGAAGCGATGCAGGGCAAGAGCCCGGCGGATCGCTATTCGGTGATGACCAGCGTCAAGCACTTCGCGGCCTATGGCGCAGTGGAAGGCGGTAAAGAGTACAACACCGTCGACATGAGCCCGCAGCGCCTGTTTAACGACTACATGCCGCCGTACAAGGCAGGGCTCGATGCAGGCAGCGGCGCGGTAATGGTGGCGCTGAACTCACTCAACGGCACGCCAGCGACGTCTGATTCCTGGCTACTGAAAGACGTGCTGCGCGACCAGTGGGGCTTTAAGGGCATCACGGTGTCTGACCACGGCGCGATTAAAGAGCTTATCAAACACGGCACCGCCTCTGACCCGGAAGATGCGGTGCGCGTGGCGCTCAAGTCCGGCATTAACATGAGCATGAGCGACGAGTACTACAGCAAATACCTGCCGGGTCTGGTGAAGAGCGGCAAGGTCACGATGGCGGAGCTGGACGATGCCACGCGTCACGTGCTGAACGTGAAATACGATATGGGGCTGTTTAACGATCCTTACAGTCACCTGGGTCCGAAAGGGTCTGACCCGGCAGATACCAACGCCGAAAGCCGTCTGCACCGCAAAGAAGCGCGTGACGTGGCGCGCGAAAGCCTGGTGCTGCTGAAAAACCGCCTTGAGACGCTGCCGCTGAAAAAATCCGGCACCATTGCCGTGGTAGGCCCGCTGGCCGACAGCAAGCGCGACGTCATGGGCAGCTGGTCTGCCGCGGGCGTGGCCGACCAGTCCGTGACCGTGCTGACCGGGATTAAGAGCGCCGTGGGTGATAACGCGAAAGTGCTGTATGCCAAAGGCGCCAACGTCACCAACGATAAAGACATCGTGACCTTCCTCAACCAGTATGAGGAAGCGGTGAAGGTCGATCCGCGCACGCCGAAGGAGATGATTGACGAGGCGGTGAATACCGCGAAGCAGTCTGACGTTATTGTCGCGGTGGTGGGCGAAGCGCAGGGAATGGCGCACGAAGCCTCCAGCCGAACGGACATCACCATCCCGCAGAGCCAGCGCGATCTGATTGCTGCCCTGAAAGCCACCGGCAAGCCGCTGGTGCTGGTGCTGATGAACGGTCGTCCGCTGGCACTGGTGAAAGAGGACCAGCAGGCTGACGCCATTCTGGAAACCTGGTTCGCCGGTACCGAAGGCGGTAACGCCATCGCCGACGTGCTGTTTGGCGATTACAACCCGTCGGGCAAGCTGCCGATGTCCTTCCCGCGCTCTGTCGGGCAGATCCCGGTTTACTACAGCCACCTGAACACCGGCCGTCCTTATAATGCCGACAAACCGAACAAGTACACCTCCCGTTACTTCGACGAAGCTAACGGCCCGCTGTATCCGTTTGGTTACGGTCTGAGCTACACCACCTTCAAGGTCTCTGACGTGAAAATGTCGGCGCCAACCCTGAAGCGTGACGGCAAGGTCATCGCCAGCGTTGACGTGACCAACACCGGCAAGCGCGAAGGGGCAACGGTGATCCAGATGTACGTTCAGGATGTCACGGCCTCCATGAGCCGTCCGGTGAAACAGCTGCGCGGCTTCGAGAAGGTCACTCTGAAACCTGGCGAAACCAAAACCATCAGCTTCCCGATTGACGTGGACGCGCTGAAGTTCTGGAACCAGCAGATGAAATACGATGCGGAACCGGGCAAGTTTAATGTCTTTATCGGCGTGGATTCTGCCCGCGTAAACCAGGGCGAATTCGAGCTGCTGTAACCTTTCTTGCCTTTGCATCCCCCGACTTCCGGGGGATGCGTCTTACCTTATGCTAAAAAGGCATTTTGCCGGGTAAATCCGCCGTTTTAAGCTACGCTTTTCTCTCAAGCCTCTGAAAAAGGCGATAAAAAAATGAGGACAGCGGAATGACGATTAAAACGGGGATGGTAGCTTCTGTGGCGCTACTCGCAGCGCTAAGCCTGCCGCTACAGGCGGCGGAGCCGGTAAAAGTGGGCTCAAAGATCGATACCGAAGGCGCGCTGCTTGGCAATATTATTCTGCAGGTGCTGGAAAGCCACGGCGTGAAAACTGTCAATAAAGTCCAGCTCGGCACCACGCCCGTCGTACGCGGCGCGATTACCTCCGGCGAACTGGATATCTACCCGGAATACACCGGCAACGGGGCATTCTTCTTCAAAGATGAA
>NZ_JAIWJZ010000206.1:0-780 GCF_020216105.1 Enterobacter sp. K16B | reverse complement strand
ATAATCGCGTCGCCAAACTCTGAACATTTCAGCAGCTTAGCGCCTTCCATCAGACGTTCGAAATCGTACGTTACGGTTTTCGCGTTGATCGCGCCTTCCATCCCTTTAACGATCAGGTCTGCGGCTTCGAACCATTCCATATGGCGCAGCATCATCTCTGCGGACAGGATGATTGAGCCTGGGTTCACTTTGTCCTGGCCTGCGTATTTTGGCGCAGTACCGTGGGTCGCTTCGAACAGGGCGCACTCGTCACCGATGTTCGCGCCAGGGGCGATACCGATACCGCCAACCTGAGCGGCCAGGGCGTCAGAGATGTAGTCACCGTTCAGGTTCATACAGGCGATCACGTCGTATTCCGCTGGACGCAGCAGGATCTGCTGCAGGAACGCATCGGCGATCACATCTTTAATGATGATCTCTTTGCCGGTGTTCGGGTTCTTGATTTTCTGCCATGGGCCGCCGTCGATCAGCTCGCCGCCGAACTCTTCTTTCGCCAACTGGTAGCCCCAGTCTTTGAACGCGCCTTCGGTGAACTTCATGATGTTGCCTTTGTGAACCAGGGTCACAGAGTCACGGTCGTTGGTGATCGCGTATTCAATGGCCGCACGCACCAGACGCTTGGTCCCTTCTTCGGAGCATGGCTTAATGCCGATACCGCAATGCTCAGGGAAGCGAATTTTCTTCACGCCCATCTCTTCGCGCAGGAATTTAATCACTTTTTCTGCGTCTGCAGAGTCAGCTTTCCATTCGATACCGGCGTAGATGTCTTCTGAGTTTTCG
>NZ_JAIWJZ010000205.1:0-233 GCF_020216105.1 Enterobacter sp. K16B | reverse complement strand
ATCGTGGTTCATCGTTGTCTTCCTGCAAACCCGTTGCCAGAAACTCCTTGGCCTGCAGCCCGTTAACACTAAAGGCCCCTTTTCTTTCTATACCTCCCCGTGAACGGGAAATATTGCTTGCTATTTCTCCCATTCTGTCCAGCACCGTGTTCTCTT
Organism: Enterobacter sp. K16B; assembly: GCF_020216105.1. NCBI lineage: Bacteria > Pseudomonadati > Pseudomonadota > Gammaproteobacteria > Enterobacterales > Enterobacteriaceae > Enterobacter > Enterobacter sp. K16B. The sequence continues at coordinate 77 of NZ_JAIWJZ010000205.1, read as the reverse complement.
CACGCGTAAAGTTATCAGTGGAAAGTGCTACGCGTATATTGTCGAAAGTACTACTGATGAGCCCTATGTTAATATCC
>NZ_JAIWJZ010000204.1:0-613 GCF_020216105.1 Enterobacter sp. K16B | reverse complement strand
CCTTGCCGTCGGGTCGGTGGCAATAAACGCATGGGTGATACAGGAACCAGGCTTCGTCGGAATGACGTCATTATCCCTGCCGCTAATTCTTGCCATCAGCGACTGCATCTGGCTGACATCACTTGAAACATAGTTTCTGGCGGGTCGCCCCCTTCGTTGCTCATTATATACAGGGCTAGAATCATTAATGGTCTGCTTCTGAAATTTAATAACTACGCCGTTAGTATATAAATAGCCTTCCAGTATGCGAATAAAATCTGCGGTACCCTCATTATCATTCCGTTCAAAAATAACACCATCCATACCAGTGGGTAACGGCCAGACTTTTTTTAAAAAGGGCATATCCTGGGCGTCTATGGTTTTATTTTCGCGCAATTCTTTTTCCCGTCTAGCCAGCAACTGCACAAAACCCGGATGGTACATTTTCTTTGTCGCGAGGTAGGTTTTATATATATCCTCAGGCCGGGAAATCACCGCTGCCCAGATATTGTCATCCAGCGGTGCAGTGTCATTATAAGCCGTAAAGGAGGATGGCAGGGCGAGCATATAGCGCCCGACGCAGTAAGGTTTCATTTCAGCGTTTATCTTGTTCATGGCTACCTGCTGTGATGAC